>NZ_JAFRFW010000308.1:0-7027 GCF_017434145.1 Saccharopolyspora sp.
CCGCGGCCCCGTTCGGCCCGTAAAAGCGACGCGGCCGGGCGGGCGCTGCCCGTCCCGGCCGCATCGACCGCTGCCCGCGGTCAGCCGATGCGAGCGCCGATGCCGGTCAGCGACCGGACCTCCATCTCGGACTGCCGCTCGTGGTCGTCCGAGCGCGGCCCGAACAGGGTGCCGATCGCCGCGCACAGGAACGAGATCGGGATGGACACGATGCCCGGGTTCTTCAGCGGGAAGAACGCGAAGTCCACGTCCGGGAAGATCGAGTCGGCCGCGCCGGAGAACACCGGCGAGAACACCACCAGCAGCAGGCAGGAGATCAGTCCGCTGTAGATGCCCCACAGCGTGCCCGTGGTGTTGAACCGCTTCCAGAACAGCGAGAACAGCAACGTGGACAGGTTCGCCGACGCCGCGAACGCGAACGCCAGCCCGACCAGGAACGCGATGTTCTGGCCGTTGACCGCGACCCCGCCGACGATCGAGACCAGCCCGATGCCCAGCGCGGTCAGCCGCGCCACCCGCACCACCTTGTGCGATTCGACGTTGCCGCGCTTGATCATGTTCGCGTAGACGTCGTGCGCGAACGACGCGGACGCGGTCAGCGTGAGCCCGGCGACCACCGCGAGGATCGTGGCGAACGCGATCGCCGCGACGATGCCCAGCAGCAGCGTGCCGCCGATGCGGTAGGCCAGCAGCGGCGCCGCGGAGTTCTCCCCGCCCGGTGCGCCGACGATCGTCGGAGTGCCCACCAGCGCGGCGGCGCCGTAGCCGATGACCAGGGTGAACAGGTAGAACAGCGACATCGTCCACACCGCCCAGACCACCGAGCGGCGGGCTTCCTTGGCGTTCGGGACGGTGTAGAAGCGCATCAGCACGTGCGGCAGACCACCGACGCCGAGCACCAGCGCCAGCGACAGCGACACGAAGTCCAACTTGGTCAGTTCGGACTTCCCGTACTCCACGCCCGGCCCGAGGATGTCCCTGCCGTTCGGGTTGTTCGCCGCCGCCTCGTCGAGCACCCGGCTGAAGTCGTAGCCGAACTTGCCGAGCAGGAAGATCGTGATCATCGCGGCGCACAGCATCAGCAGCGTGGCCTTGATGATCTGCACCCAGGTGGTGCCCTTCATGCCGCCCAGCAGCACGTAGAGGATCATCACCAGGCCCACGACGGCGATCACCATCGCCTGGCCCCAGTAGCTGTGCACGTCCGCGAGCAGCGCGACCAGGCCGCCGGCACCGGCCATCTGCGCGATCATGTAGACGAACGTGATCGCCATCGTGGAGATCGCCGCGGCGGCGCGCACCGGGCGCTGCTTCATCCGGAAGCTCAGCACGTCGCCCATCGTGAAGCGGCCGGTGTTTCGCATCCGCTCGGCGATCAGTAGCAGGTTGATCAGCCATGCGACCAGGAACCCGATGGAGTACAGGAACCCGTCGTAGCCGTGCACCGCGATCGCGCCGGCGATGCCGAGGAACGACGCCGCGGACAGGAAGTCGCCGGACAGCGCGACACCGTTCTGCACGCCGGTGAACGAGCTGCCTGCAGCGAAGTAGTCGCTGGAGGTGTTCGCGCTGCTGACCCGGTACACGATGAACAGCGTCAGCAGCACGAAGCCGGCGAAGATGACGGTGTTGATGATCGGGCCTTCGGACGGCAGCAGGTCACTTCCGGGTGCCTGCGCCAGGATCGGCTGCCGATGTTGCGCGGACAGCGTCGGGATCACTGCGCACCCTCCTCAGCGCGACCGTCCACAGCGGCCTGCAGCTGCTCGATCCGCGGGTCCATGTAGTGATCGGCGAACCGCACGTAGGCGGCGGTGATGAGCACAGTGGACACGAACTGGCCGATGCCCATCAGCAGCCCGACGTTCACCGAGCCGAACACCGGCTGGGACATGAAGTCCGGAAGGTACGCCGCGATGATCACGTAGGCGAGGTACCAGAGCAGAAATAGCGCGGTCATCGGAAATACGAACGCGGACACCCGGCGGCGCAGGTCGTTGAATTCCGTACTCTGCGCGATGGCCTGGTAATTCGGCTCGGTCTGCTGGGTGCGGACCGCGCTCTTCTCGATTCCCCCGAAGCCGGTCCGTGCTTTCCCGGACCGGTCGTGGGGGCGACCGCGCAGCGCGGATTGCGTTGCGTTGCTCATGCTTCCTTCCAGGAAGTTGTGCGTCGGGTCGGCCAAACCCTTCAGGACCCGGCGGAGTTGGGGGCGTCGAGGACTTCGCGGGGAGGCGAAGGACCTCGCGGCGGCGAAGCATAACGACTCTGTCGGTGGAGCAGAAAGTACACCCTTGGGGCACATGGAGTGACCAATTTTGTCACTGTAGGTCACAGGCATACCGACGTTCGGGGTGGGGCGTCACGCGAACGGCTGGTACTCAGTCGACTGTCGATGATCTTGGAAGAAGTGTTACCAGCTCGTTGTCGAGGCGGCTCGGCGGGTGCCGGAGGCCCTTCCGCGCAGTGAAAAATTCCTCGTTCCGGCCGCTTCCGGCCGCCGCCGGACGGCCTTCGCTGTGCGGTGTTCACAGCAGTGGATTCCGCTGAAAACGCCCTCCGCTGTTTCCCGGACGGGGGGTTTATAGTGCGAGGCACCTGAAAACCAGACCGCTCCTCTTCCTCCGCCCCGGTTAGGTGCCAGTGTCCGGAATGCCTCCGCCGCGGCTGCGCCAGCTCGGTTCGGTAACGCTCGGTCTCGCCGGAGCCGCCGTTCCGATACGGTTCCGTGCTGGTAGTGCGAGCCCTTGCCTGCGAGCCTGCCCGCCGCCGGAAACCTTTCCCACCGACAACCCAGACGACGATTGCGGGATCACACGGATGCGCCGTTCCCCGACGCCAAGTCCACTCGAAAGAGACCTCCTGCCTCGCCGGGCCGTTCGGCTGCTGCCGGGGTGGTGCTCGTGACGACGCCGGACGCCCGGACGGAGGCGCGCAACGACGTCGCACCCGGACGCGCCGGAGTCCGCGAGTGGCGCAACTGGAGCCTGCCCGTCAAATTCGCGGCGGTCGTGCTGGTGCCGGTGCTGTTCGCGGTCGGCCTCGGCGTCTCGCAGATTCGCTGGCAGGTCGAGCAGGCCGACGAGTACAACCGCGTGGCCGAAGTGCTGGACACGGCGCAGCGGGTGGAACCGCTGGTGGAGGCGTTGCAGGCCGAGCGCAACGCGGCGGTGCAGCGCACCCTCGGCGAGGACGTCGGCCTCGCCGAGCGGATTTCCAATGTGGACAAGACGGCGAGCGAGGTGGACGCCCAGCTCGGTGAGCCCGGCGAATTCGGCCAGCTCGTGCAGGACCGCCAGCGGGAAATGCACCTCGCGCTGGACAAGCTGCGCACCGCGCGCCCCGCGGTGCAGGCGGGCCTCGCCCCGGCGCCGCAGGTGATCGAGGGCTACACCACCGCCATCAACACCGTGCTGTCGATGGACCGCGCGCTCACCAGCACCGTGTCCGAGCCGAGCCTTTCCAGTACCGCCTCGGCGTTGCAGGACATGTTGGGCCTGATGGAGGAAGTCCGCTTCCAGCAGGCGTGGGTGCTCACCGGGCTGTCCGAGGGCAACCTGGACCAGCAGGCGATCAACGAGCTGCTCGGGTCCCGCGCCCGGCTCGAATCGAAGATCACCGACGCGCGCGCCACGGTGGCCCGGCACTGGGAGAAGCGGCTCGGTGCGACGCTGCTCAGCCCGCCGATCCAGCAGCGCAACGGGCTGCTCACGGCGATCGTCGCCGCGACGATGGACGACAAGTCCTCCGGCGGCTACCCGGTCGGGACCGAGCAGTGGAACTCCGTGTCCGACCAGGTCGTCGCGCTCATCGACGACGGGCACAACGACCTCGCCGACGAGGTGCGCGGCGGCGCGGCCAAGCTCGAGGAGGACGCCAGCGCCGCGGCGGGCTGGGACTCGGTGCTGCTGCTGTCCGCGCTGATCGCGGCTGCCGCGGTGATCATCACGATCAGCCGGCAGCTGCTGGGCTCGCTGCGCGCCCTGCGCCGCGGCGCGCTGGACGCGGCCGACAACGAGCTGCCGGACGCGGTGGAAGGCATCCGCGCGGGCGGTGAGGTCAACGAGATCCGGCCGTTGCCGGTGTCCACCACCGAAGAGGTCGGCCAGGTGGCCCGCGCCTTCGACGAGGTGCAGCGGCAGGCGCTGCGGCTGGCTGCCGAGCAGGCCGTGCTGCGGCACGGCTACAGCGAATCCTTCGTGGGCGTCTCGCGGCGAAGCCAGAGCCTGCTGGAACGCCAGCTGCGCCTGTTCGAGCAGCTCGAGCAGGACGAGGAAGACCCCGACCAGCTCTCCAGGCTGTTCCAGCTGGACCACTTGGCGACCCGGATGCGCCGGAACAACGAGAACCTGATGGTGCTCTCCGGCAGCGACCTGGCGCGGCGCTTCGTGCGGCCCACCGACCTCTCCGACGTGCTGCGCGCCGCGGTCTCCGAGATCGAGCAGTACCCGCGGGTGGTCCTGCAGCCGCCACCGCAGGCGAAGATCCTCGGGCACACCGCCAGCGACATGGTGCGGTTGCTGGCCGAGGTGATGGACAACGCGGCGAACTTCTCCTCGCCGGACACCTCGGTGACGGTCTCCACCTACCAGGCCGGGGACGGTTCGATCACGGTCGACGTGCTCGACGAAGGCATCGGCATGGGCGAGGCGGAGCTGGCCGACGCGAACGCCAAGCTCGCGCGCGTCGAGGAGAACGACCTGGCCACCTCGCGCCGGATGGGCCTGTTCGTGGTCTCCAGGCTGGCGCTGCGGCACGGCATCGCGGTCCGGCTCTACGGCGGTCCGGACGTGGAAGGCGTGCGCTCCACCGTGGTCGTGCCCGCCGAGCACGTGGTCTCCACCGCCGGGCCGCCCGCGAGCGCCCAGCCCACCCCGGCGCAGGGCGGGCAGCGCAACGGGTTCGCGCACCACGACATGCCGACCTCGGGAGCGATCGGCGCCGCCCAGTCCGCGCAGTCGGGCGCATCGGCCTCGGGCGCGGCTACCGCTGAGGAAACCGCGTTCCAGCGGAACAACAGCGGGGTGGACAGCGCCGAGACCGGCTTCTCCACCGCGCAGCCGGACAACACGTTCAACAGCGGCTTCTTCACCGGGTCCGGGGAGGACGTCGCAGGCAACGCGCTGCCGAAGCGGGAACCGTCCGCGGGCATGTTCGCGCCTTCGCAGCGCGACGAGGAAACGCACGATCCGGGCGACGCGCCGACCGCGAGCCTGTTCACGCCGCTGGAGATCCCGGAGCAGCAGGACGGGCAGGACTTCCGCTCCGACTGGACCTCTTCGGACCTGGCGTGGCCGCCGGCCATCGAGGACTCGGCGACGCAGGCGCCGAGCACGTCCGGGGACGCGCCCTCTCCGATCTTCGAGGAAGTCTCCACGCAGTGGTTCCAGCCGGCCCCCGAACCCGAGGCCGCTCCGGACGAGCACGCCTGGCCGACCGGGGAACCCACCGGCGGGTCCACAGCGGACTCCGGAACCGCCGGGTTCCCCGGTGAGCAGGCCACCGGTTCCGGACTGCCCCGCCGCGATCCCGGCGGCTCGGCCGGTTCCGAGCCGCGCATCGACGAATCCGACCCGCTCGGCATCGACCACCTCGCCGACGGGCGCAACGGCACCGGCGGTGAAGATCTCGACCGCTCCGGTGCCGCCGGGAACGGGACGGCTGCCGCGGAACCCGATTCCGCGGGACGCAGCCCGCACGAACTGAGCCGCCGGTTGGCCGACCTCCAAGGCGGTCTGCGTTTCGGGAGGAAGGGGCCAGTGCAGTCGCAGGAGACCGAACAGGAAGCCGCGCCGGAAACCGCGGCGGACCGGCAGCTGCAGCCGCGCCGCAACGGTGGTTCGAGCTGGATCACCGAGTCCGCCGAATCGCACGGCGCGGACTCGAACGGTGCCGAGGCGGGTGCCGACGGCTGGAACTTCGCCACCGACGACGGCTGGAAGCAGGCCGCAGCGGCGACGAGCTCCAGCCCGGAGTCGTTCACCTCTTCCGGCCTGCCGCGGCGCACGCCGAAGGCGCAGCTCGCACCCGGCAGCGCGGGCACGTTCTTCGGTGAGCAGGAGGAGCAGGACAAACCGTTCGAGCGGGACGCGAACGCGCTGCGCGGACGGCTCTCCAGCTTCCAGACCGGTGTCCAACGTGGACGCCACCGCGCACCGGACGAGTCCTGAGAACGCACGCCGGCGGAAAAGACTTAGGAGATGGTGTGAATGCGTTGCTCAGGTGCGGATGAGCTGCGCTGCGACGAGGAGTCCTGAACCAGGCCACTGCGGGCGCCGGTCGCGCCCGGTTCCACCGATACGGCAACACGGGGTCGTCTCGACCGGCGACTCCACTAGCAACAGCCAGGAGGTTGCATGACTCCCCAGGAGACGATGTCCCGGCGGTTCGGGTGGCTGGTCACGGACTTCACCGAGCGCGTCGCCGGTGTGGCGCACGCGATCGTGGTGTCCGCGGACGGCCTGCTGCTGACCTCGTCGGCGAAACTCCCCCCGGACCGCGCGGACCAGCTGGCCGCGGTCGCGTCCGGTCTGCTCAGCCTCACCAACGGCGCCGCCAAGTGCTTCGAGGCCGGTGAGGTGACCGAGACGATCGTCGAGATGCACTACGGCACGCTCATCCAGATGGGCATCAGCGACGGTTCGTGCCTGACGGTGCTCGCGGCGCCGCAGTGCGACATGGGCCTGATCGCCTACGAGATGGCGATGCTGGTGGAGCGCGTCGGCCAGATCCTCACGCCGGAGCTGCGGCACCAGTTGCAGGGCGCCGGGAATCCGTTCTCCCCACCGGCCGCGGTGAGGTGAACCGATGGACGACTCCGATTTCGGCGAACACGAGGACCGAAGACGGGACGACACGGGTCCGCAAGAGGGGCCGGAAGGCACCACGTTCGCCGATGTGATGAACGGCTTCAGCTTCGACAGCGGTCGCGGCGGCAGGCGCGGCAGGCGCAAGCGCGCGCAGCGGTCGGAGGAGCCGTCGGAACAGCCTCCGCAAGCGGGACCTGCGCAGCCGGAACAACCGCAGC
>NZ_JAFRFW010000026.1:0-1922 GCF_017434145.1 Saccharopolyspora sp.
GCCGCCGCGGACAGCCGCACGATCTGGCCGGATGCGCTGATCGCCGGGTTCGCCGCCTACCTGCACCGGGTCACCGGCGCGCGGGAGGTCGTGCTGGGGCTGCCGGTGATGGGGCGGCTCGGCTCCACCGCTTCCCGGGTGCCGGGCATGGTCGTGAACGTGCTGCCGCTGCGGGTCGCGGTCGACCCGGACACCACCCGCGACGAGCTGGTCGGCCGCGTCGCGCGGGAAGTGCGGCAGCTGCGCAAGCACCAGCAGTACCGCGGCGAGGACCTGCGCAGGGACCTGCGGCTGCTGGGCACCGACCGGCCGCTGTTCGGCCCGATGATCAACGTGAAGGCGTTCGACTACGAGCTGAGCTTCGCCGAGCACCCTGCGACGGTGCACAACCTGGCCGCCGGGCCGGTCGACGACCTCACGGTGCTGGTCTACACCGAAGGCACCGGAATGCGGTTCGAGTTCGACGCGAATCCGCAGCTGTACTCCGCGGACGAGCTCGCGGCGCACCAGGACCGGTTCCTGCGCTTCCTGGACCGGTTCGCGCGCACCGGCGGACCCGTCGGGCAGGTGGACCTGCTCACCGCCGAGGAGCGCGAGCTGGTGCTGCGGGAGTACAACGGCGGGCCGGTCGGCGCCGACCGCGGTCCGGCGACGCTGCCCGAACTGTTCGAGGACCAGGTCCGGCGCACGCCCGAGGCGATCGCGCTGACCTGGGGCGACGAGCAGATCAGCTATACCGAGCTGGATTCCAGGGCGAACCGGCTGGCGCACTGCCTCATCGACCACGGCATCGGGCCGGAGCAGCTGGTGGCGCTGGCCCTGCCGCGTTCGGCCGAGTTGGTGGTCGCGGTGCTGGCGGTGCTGAAGTCCGGTGCGGCCTACCTGCCGCTGGATCCGGGCATTCCGGCGAGCCGGATCGCTTACATCGTCGCGGATTCCCAGCCGTCGATGCTGATCAGCGACTCGGCGCAGCACGGCGACCTGCCGATCCCGCGCCTGCTGCTGGACGATCCGGCGGCCGTGCGGGAGATCGGCGAGCACTCGCAGCGCGACCCGCGCGGTGGTGAGCGGGGGCCGCTGACGGCGGACCACGCCGCCTACGTGATTTACACCTCCGGCTCGACCGGCAAGCCGAAGGGCGTGGTGATCCCGCACCACAACGTGGTCCGGCTGTTCAGCGCCACCGAGCCGTGGTTCGGCTTCGGCACCGAGGACGTGTGGACGCTGTTCCACTCGTATTCCTTCGACTTCTCGGTGTGGGAGCTGTGGGGCGCGCTGCTGCACGGCGGGCGGCTCGTCGTGGTGCCGCACGAGGTCAGCCGGTCGCCGGAGGAGTTCCGCCGGCTGCTGGTGCGCGAGCGGGTCACCGTGCTCAACCAGACTCCTTCGGCGTTCTACCAGCTCATCGAGGCCGATCGGGAATTCCCGGAGACCGCCGGGCGGTTGGCGCTGCGGCGCGTGGTGTTCGGCGGGGAAGCGCTCGATCTGTCCAGATTGGACGATTGGTACGCGCGGCACGCCGACGACGCGCCGAAGCTGATCAACATGTACGGGATCACCGAGACCACCGTGCACGTGTCCTACCTGGAGCTCGATCGCGAGCTGGTGTCCCGCCGGGACGGCAGCCTCATCGGGCGCGGCATCCCCGACCTGCGGGTCTACCTGCTGGACGAGAACCTGCAACCGGTCCCGCCCGGCGTGGTCGGGGAGCTCTACATCGCGGGCGCGGGGCTGGCGCGCGGCTACCTGGGGCGGCGTGGGCTGACCTCGTCCCGGTTCGTCGCCGATCCGTTCGGCACGCCGGGCACGCGGATGTACCGGTCCGGGGATTTGGCCCGGTGGCGCGGAAACGGGCTGCTGGAGTTCGTCGGGCGCGCCGATCACCAGGTGAAGGTTCGCGGTTTCCGCATCGAGCTCGGCGA
>NZ_JAFRFW010000309.1:0-2856 GCF_017434145.1 Saccharopolyspora sp.
ATCTTGTATCCGCCAAATGCGGTTCCGAATCTCTTTAATGCATGCATACCAGTCTGTCCTCCTTGTCTGCATGAAATGTAACTGCAGTTATGAAAAACTGATCCCCGGATAAAGGATTCTTACGTTCTTCCCCTCCAGCCGGTCGATCCACTCCAGCGCGCGGGCGTGCGCGCGGCGGCGGGGGACGCCGTTGAGCCGCAGCGGCAGCGCCACGTTCTCCAGCACGCTCAGCTCCGGGACCAGCTGGCCGAACTGGAACACGAACCCGAACTCGGTGCGCCGCAGCGCGCTGCGCTCGTCGTCGGACATCGCGGTGAGCTCGTTGCCGCGGTAGCGCACGTGCCCGGCCTCCGGCAGCACGACCCCGGCCAGGCAGTGCAGCAGCGTGGACTTGCCGGAGCCGGAAGCGCCGATCACCGCCACCAGCTCGCCGGAATCGACGGTCAGCTCCGCGCCGCGCAACGCCGGGGTCGGGCCGAACGAGCAGACCAGCTCGGTTCCGCTGAGCAACGCTTCGGTGCCGGATCGCGGCGCGGTCATGCGGGCAAACCTCCACTTCGGGCACGTCGCCGGGCGACCGTGCGGCGTTCTCCCGCCGGTCGTTCCCGGGCTCGGCCGTGCGCGGGTCGCCCCTGCGGCCGATCGGCACGCGGGAACCATACCCAGCGCGATCATGGAAAGTTCGACGGGGATCGCGGTCGCGCCCGGATCACCGCGCGGCGAGCGGTTGCCGACGGCGTCCGGTCGCGATCCGCTGCGCACCGGAAACCACCTCGTGCAAGGACGAGGTGTCGATGTCGCCGAGCACCGTGTCGGCGCGAGCTCGCCAGCGCGGCCGATGCCGCCGGCCGCTCCCGTCACGGCCGCCGTGGTGCCGTTCACGGGCATGTACCGCCTCCGCCGCGAAGAAACCTCCGCACATTTGGCACGGGCGGCCAGCGCGATCAGCCGGACTTCTGCGCGTCTTGTTCCTTCTCGGCGAGCCGCTGCCGTTGTGGGACGACGGTGTAGCGGGGGTCGCGCGCCGAGACGCGGCCGGCCTCGAAGATGCCGTAGCGGGTGGCCGCACCCGCCGCGCTCAGGCACAGCCCGGCGACGGCGCCGATCGCCCGGTGCCGCCCGGCGAAGACCGAAACCGCGGCTCCGGCCCAGGTCAGCGCTCGTGCGGCGCGCAGCACCCGGCCGGGGCGGCCGGTGCGGTAGACCTCGCCGACCATGCCCGCGGTGTGCTCCATGCGGCGTTCGGCGGCCAGTTCCAGCGCCGAGCCCGCGATCGCCATCCGCCGCGCCGGGCCGGTCTGCCCGGTCGGAGTCGTCAGCATCGCCACCGCGCCCGCGCTGGAGATCGCGCTGCCCGCGAACACGAACGGCAGCTCGCGGTACGCCTCGTGCCAGCCCGGAACGGCGGTGTCGGCCAGCAGCACGGCGGTGTAGGTCGTCATCGCCGGGGCGAGGATCCCGGCCGCGCCCGCGCTGAGCCTGCCCAGCAGCGGGTACCAGCCGGTGAGCGCGCTCGCGGCGGATGCACCGGTCAGTCCCGAGAACGGGGCGAGGATCCAGGAACCCACGCTCAGCGGCGAGGTCGGCTTGAACACCCGCAGCATGTTCAGGAACCGCATCGGGCGCCCGAGGTCGTGGATCAGCGCGACCACGCTGGCGGTGGATCCGGCCGCGGCGGCGATCCGGCCGTTGCGGGCCAGCTCCGGGCGATCGGTCAGCTCCGCCAGCACCGCCATCGTGGCCGAGGCGCCCGCCATGCCGCCGAGGTACAGGTAGGCGGGGACGTCCGGGACCTTCCAGGTCGGTTCCTTGATCACCGGTTGGCCGTAGTAGGAGCGGAACTCCTCCGGCGCCTGCCCGTTCGGTGCCTGCCCGCCGTTCGGCGCCTGATCGTTCGACACTGCATCGGCGCTCACCGCGACCTCCTGCCCGCGAAGCAGGCCGCGATCACCGCTGCGGCGGTGCCCGCCGCGGCCGCAGCGTGCTTCCACATGGACGGCAGGTCGCGGGTGGTCACCACCGGGTCCGGCGGCAGGCCGTAGACCTCGGGCTCGTCCAGCAGCAGGAAGAACGCGCCGTCGCCGCCGACCCCGTCGTCGGGTTCGTGGCCGTAGAGCCGGGCCTCCGGCACGCCCTGGGCGTGCAGTTCGTCGACCCGCATGGCGGCCTGCTCGCGCAGTTCGTCGAGCGGGCCGTACTGGATGGACTCGGTCGGGCAAGCCGTGGCGCAGGCGGGCGCGAGCCCGGAACCGAGCCGGTCCTGGCACAGCGTGCACTTGAACGCCCGCCCGTCCCCGGGCCGGATGTCGATCACCCCGTACGGGCAGGCGGGCACGCAGTAGCCGCAGCCGTTGCACACGTCGTCCTGCACCAGCACCGTGCCGTGCTCGGTGCGGATCAGCGCGCCGGTCGGGCACACGTCGAGGCAGGCGGCGTGGGTGCAGTGCTTGCACACGTCCGAGGACATCAGCCAGCGCACGGTGCCGTCGCTGGTCGGCGTGCTCTGCCCGCCGGGCGGTGCCATGCCGGGCATTCCGAGGTCGACCTCGGCGGCGCTGCGTTCCACGTGCTGCTCGATGAACGCCACGTGCCGCCAGGTGCTCGCGCCGAGGTCGCCGGTGTTGTCGTAGGACATGCCGGTCAGTTCCAGGCCGTCCTCGGGCAGCAGGTTCCAGTCCTTGCAGGCGACCTCGCACGCCTTGCAGCCGATGCACACGCTGGTGTCGGTGAAGAACCCGACCCGCTCGGGGTGCTCGGCGTAGCCCGCTTCGCCCGCCGGGTCGGCCAGCGGGCCGCTGAGCCGGTTGGCCGGTTCGTCGGCCACGGGTGTCACTCCCCTCGTCCTTGCTCGTCGCC
>NZ_JAFRFW010000027.1:0-4879 GCF_017434145.1 Saccharopolyspora sp.
CGGGCCTGCGCCGCGGATCCGTGGCTGGCCGAGCACCCGGTGCGGGTGAGCTGGCCGGGCGGCATCTTCGCCAGCGGCAGGCTGCCGCGCGGACACCCGCTGCTCGATGAGACGCGCACGGCGGTGCGGGACGCCGGGTCGGCCGAGCCGGACGTGCTGGGTGCCCCGTACGGCACCGACCTGCGGCAGTACGCGGGCGCCGGAGTTCCGACGCTGCAGTACGGCCCCGGCGACGTCCGGTACGCGCACGCCCACGACGAGCACGTCCCGGTGGCCGAGTTGGAGCAGGCCGCCCGCACCTACGCCCTGCTCGCCATGCGCCGCTGCGGCGTCCGGAGCTGAACCGCGCGACGCGGGTCGGCGGGCGGAAAGATCCGTTCCTCCACCGCCACGGGAATCGTTCCTAGCGGCGAGTCGCGGTGAGGCGTGACAGTGCTGCGGCCGCCGGCGGTCCCCACGTGGGCTTTCCGCCCGGACGGCCGTGCACTCCGGCATCGCCGACGAGCGCGCAGACGAGCGCCTTCACCAACGCCCAGCCGCGAGCGCGGCGCAGCGTCGCTGCGTCGACGGCGGCCGAGTAGCTGCGGTGGAAGCGGTCGATGACCCCGTCGGGCAGCAGCATCCAGCAGGCAGCCAGGTCGCAGGCCGGATCTCCGGCGCACACGTCGCCGAAGTCGACCACGCCGCAGAATTCGCCATTGCTGGTCAGCAGATTCGCCGGGTGCAAGTCCCCGTGCAGCCACCGCGGCCGACCCGTCCAGCCGGGCGCGGCCAGCGCGTCCTCCCAGACCTCGCGCACGGCATCCGGCTCGGCGATCAACCCACGATCGGTGGTCTCCTTCAACAGCTGTGCGACGCCTTCGCCGACGTCGGCCAGCGGACCTCCTCGGCCGCTCCGCCCCGCAGGCGCGTCATCGGGCGCGGTCTGGTGCAAGGCCGCCAGGAAAGCCGCCAACGCATCGGCCGCCTCGGCACCGCGAGTCGCCGGCGCGTGGTCGGCAGGTTCACCGGCGACCCAGGTGGTGACGATCCACGGACGCGGGAACCGCTCGGACGGGCGGCCCAGCCGCTGCGGAACAGGTATCGGCAACGGCAGCCGCGGCGCCATGGCTGGCAGCACGGCGTGCTCCTTGAACAGCAGCTCGTCCGCTTCCTGGGTGGCCCAGGGCAGCCGGACCGCGAGGTCGTCACCGAGCCGCCACAACTGGTTGTCCCAGCCACGAGCACCGAGCGCCAGCGGCAAACCGGCCAAGTCGGGGTGCTGCTCGCGGAGCAACTCCGCGATCAGACCTGCGGTGATCTCGTCCGGCACAGCGGCAACCGTCGCGCTCGGCCGTGCTCGGCACGCTCGTCACGCGGCGACGCGGCGATTCGGGACGTAGCGCCACCAGGTCACGCAGCGCCAGCACCACTCCAGCGGTCCGTAGCGGAACCGGCGCAGCCACAACCAGCTGAAGACCCACTGCACGACGGCGATTCCGGCCGCCAACGCGAACATGACGCCCCACTTCCGCGATCCGTCCAGTGCGAGCAGCTGATCGGCCAGCAGCACCAGCAGCGTCGCGGACACGTAGTGGGTCAGCGCCATCCGCCCCAACGGCTCGAACACCCGCGAGAGCACCGAACCCAGCGGAGTGCGCAGCAACAGCAGGAAACCGGCGACGTAGACGAGCGCCGTCCCCAGCCCGGCCACCGCCGAGGAGGTGTTGAAACCGCTGTTCAACGGATCGCTCAACTGCATCGGCAAGGCGACGGCCGTGACCGCCGCGCCGATCGCCAGCACCGCGGCCAGCTGCCGGCCGCGCCGCTCCAAGGTGTCCAGCACGCCGAATCGCCCGACCGCGCAACCGATCAGCAAGCAACCTGCGCTTGCGATCTGCCCGCTCGGATTGACCGCCAGCACGGCGAATCCGAGCGCGAGCACGGCCCACGCGGGCAACCAGCTGGCGGGCAGCAGCAACACCAAACCGGCCGCGGCGTAAACGGACAACGCCTCGCCCGGTTGCAGGAAGGAGTGCCCGATCCCGAGCAGCAGCAGGAAGACCAGCCGTCGGACCAGCACCAGCCTCGGCCGCGATGCGCGGTTGCCGGCACCTTCGAGCACGAAGCAGAAGCTGACCCCGAACAGCAAGCTGAAGATCGGGAAGAACCGCTGGTGCACGATGCTGTGCAGCAGCTCGGGGACCAGCGGCACGTGCGGTCCCGGATCGATGTGCTGCATGTGCAGGATGCTGTTCGCGATGTTGCTCACGAGGATGCCGCACAGCGCGAATCCGCGTAGGGCGTCCAATCCGCGGATCCGGGGGCGCGGTCGCCGCACCGGGACGGTGGCGTCGGCCGGAGAAGTCGTCATGTCCGGTGAGGTTATTGATTCGGCGACGACGGGCGATCAGCCGAAAAGTTCCTCCCGTCGGCCGAAAAGCCGGGTTCGCGGCGCTCGGCCCGGAGCCCTCGGCGGTAGGCGGCTCACTGGAAGTCACGGGATTGGGACGGCACCCGCATGTCCAGCCGCTGCAACCGGTCCGCGCGCAGGTTGACCACCCCCTCGGCGCGCTCGACGGTGCCGCGCACCAGCAGCGCCGAGCTGGTGCGGCCCACCTTGCGGTAGCGCGCCCACAGCCCCGCCGTGCACACCACGTTGATCATCCCGGTTTCGTCCTCCAGGTTCAGGAACGTGACACCGCTGGCGGTAGCCGGGCGCTGCCGGTGCGTCACCGCGCCGCCGACCAGCACCCGCTCACCCTGCTCCACTTCGGACAGCCCGGTGGCCGGCACCGCGCCGAGTTCGTCCAATTTGGACCGCAGGAACTGCACCGGGAAGCTGTCCGGCGAAACCCCGGTGGCCCACACGTCCGCGGCTGCCAGCTCCACCCCGTCCATGTCCGGCAGCAACGGGGCCTGCGCCGCCACCGTGGTCTCCGGCAACCGGTCCGGGCGGTCGGCCGCAGCCGCCGCCGCGTTCCACAGCGCCTGCCTGCGGGAAAGACCGAAGCAGCCGAACGCGCCCGCGGTGGCCAGCGCCTCCATCTGCGGAGCCGTCAGCGTCACGCGCCGCGCGAGGTCGGTCATCGACGAGTACGCGCCGCGTTCGGCGCGTTCGGCGGCCAGCTGCTCGGCCAGGTCAACGCCGAGCGTGCGCACCGACGACAGACCCAGCCGCACCGCCGCACCGCCGGTGGATTCCGCGTCGGGCTCCAGGTCGGCGTGCACCCGGCTGGCGTTGATGTCCGGGCCGGACCCCCGCACGCCGTGCCTGCGGGCGTCCGCGGCCAGCGACTGCGGCGAGTAGAAGCCCATCGGCTGCGCCTTGATCAACGCCGCGCAGAACGCCGCCGGGTAGTAGCGCTTGAACCAGGAGCTGGCGAACACCAGCGTCGCGAAGCTCAGCGCGTGGCTTTCCGGGAAGCCGTAGTTCGCGAACGCCAGCAGCTTCGCGTACACCTGCTCGGCCAGCTCACCTGAGATGCCGTTGGCCGCCATGCCCTCGAACAACCGGCTGCGCAGCCGCGCCATCCGCGCGGTGGAGCGCTTCGCGCCCATCGCCCGGCGCAACTCGTCGGACTCCGCCGCGGAGAACCCGGCCACGTCCACCGCCAGCTGCATCAGCTGCTCCTGGAACAGCGGCACGCCCAGGGTCTTCGCCAGCGCGCCCGCCATCAGCGGATGCTCGTAGTCCCAGTCCTCGTCGCCGTTGCGGCGGCGGATGTAGGGGTGCACCGAGCCGCCCTGGATCGGGCCGGGGCGGATCAGCGCCACCTCCACCACCAGGTCGTAGAACCGCCGCGGTTTCAGCCTGGGCAGCGTGGCCAGCTGCGCCCGGCTCTCCACCTGGAACACCCCGATCGCGTCGGCGCGGCGCAGCATCGCGTACACCTCGTCGTCCTCCAGGTCCAGCTCACCGAGGTCGACGTGGCGGCCGTGGTGCTCGGCGACCATGTCCATCGCGTAGTGCAGGACCGAAAGCATCCCAAGCCCCAGCAGGTCGAACTTCACCAGGCCCGCGCCCGCGCAGTCGTCCTTGTCCCACTGCAGCACCGTGCGGCCCGGCATCCGCGCCCACTCCACCGGGCACACCTCGCTGACCGGCTGGTGGCACAGCACCATGCCGCCGGAGTGGATGCCCAGGTGCCGCGGGAAGCCGATCAGCTCGTTCGCCAGCTCGCGGACCTGGTCCGGCAGCTCGCCGTCGTCGGGCAGCTGGTGCCAGCTCTCCACCTGCTTGCTCCAGGCGTCCTGCTGGCCGGGGGAGAACCCCAGCGCCCGCGCGACGTCGCGCACCGCCGACTTCGGCCGGTACGAGATCACGTTCGCGACCTGCGCGGCGTGCGTGCGGCCGTGCTTGCGGTAGACGTACTGGATCACCTCTTCGCGGCGATCGGACTCGATGTCCAGGTCGATGTCCGGCGGGCCGTCCCGCTCCGGGGCCAGGAAGCGCTCGAACAGCAGGCCGTAGCGCACCGGGTCCGCATTGGTGATGCGCAGCGCGAAGCACACCGCCGAATTCGCCGCCGAACCCCGGCCCTGGCACAGGATCCCGGAGTCCAGGCAGAACCGGACGATGTCGTGCACCACCAGGAAGTAGCCGGGGAAGTCCAGCTTCTCGATCACCGCGAGCTCGTGCTCGATCTGCTCGTAGGCGGCCGGATCGTGCGGGCCGTAGCGCTCCAGCGCGCCCCGGTAGGTCTGCTCGCGCAGGTGCTCGGCCTCGGTGCGGCCGGGCGGCACGTCGAACGGCGGGAGTTGCGGCGCGACCAGCTTCAGGTCGAAGGCGCACTCGCGGCCCAATTCGGCGGCGGCTTCGACCGCGCCGGGATAGCGGGCGAAGCGCTGCGCCATCTCCTCGCCGGAGCGCAGGAACGCGCCCGCCCAGGCGGGCAGC
>NZ_JAFRFW010000310.1:0-2872 GCF_017434145.1 Saccharopolyspora sp.
ATCGCCGGGCTGGCCGCGGCCACCTGCCTGGCCGAGCGCGGTGTCGAAGTGGACCTGCTCGAACGCGAGGACCAGCTGGGCGGGCGCGTCGCCGGCTGGACGACCACGCTCGCCGACGGCACGCAGGTGCCGATGAACCGCGGCTTCCACGCCTTCTTCCGGCAGTACTACAACCTCCGCGGCCTGCTGCGCCGCGTCGATCCGGCGCTGGACGGGCTGGTCGAGCTGCCCGAGTATCCGCTGCTGGACCGGCACGGCAGGCTCGACACCTTCGCCGGATTGCCGCGCACCCCGCCGTGGAACGCGCTCGGCTTCGTCGCCCGCAGCCCCACGTTCCGGTGGCGCGACGTGCCGCGGATGTCGATCCGGACGGCGCTGTCGCTGGCCGACGTGCGCGTGCCGCAGACCTACGAACGGCTCGACGAACTCGACGCCGCGACGTACTTGCAGCGCATCGGTTTTCCCGAAGCGGCCCAGCACTTGGCGTTCGAGGTGTTCTCGCGCAGCTTCTTCGCACCGCCCGCCGAGCTGTCGGCCGCCGAGCTCGCAGTCATGTTCCACCTGTACTTCCTCGGCTCCAGCGAGGGCTTGCTGTTCGACGTCGCCGACTCCTTCCCGGCCCTGTGGAACCCGCTGGGCGAACACGTGGAGGGGCTCGGCGGGCGCGTGCACCTCGGCAACAGCGTGCAGGGGGTAACGCACGACGGGCCGCGCGAGTACGTCGTGCACCTCGGCGGTGGCGAGCGGATTCCGGCCGACGCCGTGGTGCTCGCGGCGGACCTTCGCGGGCTGCAAGGAATCGTGCAGCGGTCCACCGGGCTCGGGAACGCCGACTGGCGCGAGAGCATCGCGCAACGGCGGACCGCTCCCTCGTTCCTGGTGTCGCGGTTCTGGCTGGACCGGCCGGTGCGCCGGGACCGGCACGCCTTCCTCGGCACCAGCGGCTTCGGACCGGTGGACAACATCAGCGTGCTGGAGCGCTACGAGCGCGGCGCCGCGGATTGGGCCCGCAGCAGCGGCGGCTCGGTCGTCGAACTGCACTGCTACGCGCTGCCGGGCGAGTCGACCGTCGAACAGCTGCGGCCGCGGGTGCTCGCCGAGCTGCACCGCGCCTATCCCGAGACCGAGCGCGCGCAGGTGCTCGACGAGCGCCACGAGCTGCGTTCGGACTGCCCGCTGTTCCCGCCGGGCGGGTTCGCGCAACGAGCCGCGATCAGCACGCCCGAGCCCGGCCTGGTCGTCGCCGGCGACCACGTGCGCATCGATATGCCGGTGGCGCTGATGGAACGAGCCGCAACCAGCGGTGTGGTGGCGGCGAACCGGCTGCTGGGGAACTGGGGCGTGCGCGGGCACGACGTGTGGACCGTCCCGGGCAGCGGCCGGAGCGCACTACTGCGCACCGCTGCCCGAATCGCCTGAGCCGCTGCGAACGCGAGCCACCCCGCTTCTCGTCCGCCGCGATCCGGGGTGCGGCAGCTCCGCCGCCGGGGGTCGCCGACGGACAATTTCACTCACCACTGAACTTGCAAAGCCGCTGCAAACTTCACCTGGCTGGCGCCGTGCGGGCTCGGCGGAACCGCTCAGCGACCGGCCCTGCGCAGCGCGTACCTGCGCTCGGCGTAAGCGAGGTCGTCGCGCCACAGCCGCAGCGCCGCCCACCGCATCAACGGCCGCACCGCCCCGGCCACCGGCCGTGCCATCCGGAAGCCGGGCCGCGGCGAGTGCGCCACGACCGCCTCGATCACCGCTGTCGTGGGCTCGCCCCGCGAATTCGTGCCCAACGGCGTCGCATGCGTCTCCACCACGCTGCCCACGCCTTCGCCCTCGTCGATGCGCATGAGGATGGTGCGCGGCCCCGGTGCGCTGAAGCTCGCGCGCACCGGCACTCCGACACCGCGGGCCAGCTTGAACGTGACCGCCACGTCGAACGTGTCGTCGGCGTCCGACGAGGCATCGGCCTCCGGCGCCCGCAGCACCGTCAGGTTCGCGAACGAGTAGGGGTGGAACCACGAGCCGTGCCACGGATCGAGCCGATTGGCCACGACGTCCTCCGGTTCGCACACGCCGATCGCCGTGGCCACCGCGTCGATGCTCTCCGGCGGCCGCGGACGGTGCGGCACGACCGGCTCGGGCAGCGGATCCTCCCCGCCTTGCGCGTCGAGCCGGACCCACGCCAGGACTCCGTCGTCGTGCGCGGGGAACGTGCGCCACCACCGGCCCGCGTCCTCGCCCAGCTCGAGCCCGTGCCACCGGCACACCAGCCGCCCGCATTGCACCCGCGCCTCGCTCAACGGCGCGCCCATGTGCGGACACGCGCCAGGACCGGCGTGCAGCGCGCCGCTTTCGTCCCGCCACGCCACGATTTCCACGCCCGCAACGGTCCGGCCGAACGGGCGCGCGGAACCGATCTCCCTGCTGCCGGCGAGCACGAACCAGTTGCCCGACGGCCGGGACTGGGCGCGTTTGAGCGCAGCATCGATCAGCGCCGGTCGCGCCTCGCGCCACGTGCCGCGCTGCTCGGCCCATCGCGGGACGCGGATGCGGCGCAGCGGCAAACCGTTGCCTGTTCCAGTGCGAAAAGCCACGTCGTTCCCCTTCTCTCGGCTCGCCGCGAGTGAGCGTAGGTGTGCGCGGGCGGGTGCGCGCGATCTCCGTAGCGGCGTGCAGCTGCGAGCTCGCGGGTGGATCAATGGCCAGCATCGCCCCGCAAGCGCGAAGAGGCCATGCCTCAACAGGGCTGGAACCGCGAGCAGGAGCGGCAGTACGAGCACCTCGAGAAGCGCCGAGCAGCACGGCTGCGGCGAGGGCCGGGCGACGGAGTCGGGCGCCGGCGCGCAAGTGACCGGCACGCCACGCGCTCAGCCGCGGCGGC
>NZ_JAFRFW010000311.1:0-1798 GCF_017434145.1 Saccharopolyspora sp.
CCTTCTCGTGCTCCATTGGTGCTCGTCTACGCAGCGATCCCCGGTCGTCCCCGGCGGCTGACCGGGTACGCAACCGCCACTCTCCCGCCAGGATTCGCCGGGAAGCGATCAGTGCGCCGCGGAGTGCTGCGTTCCTGCGGCGTCGGACAGCATCCGCAACGCGCTGATGAGTCCTTCGAGCAGTTCGCCTTCCTTGAACGACGCGACCATGCTCATCAGGGCGAGCTGGCAACTGCGGTCCGGCACCCGGCGCTTGGACTCCTCGCCGGTGACGATCTCCACGCGCCGCTGCTGCGGCGACACCGCGACCAGCACCCCTTCCGCGGCCCGCGCACCGAGGTTGGCGTGCAGCCCGCCCGCGAACTCCCGGGTGTCCTCGCCCAGGTCGCCGAGGTAGATCGCGAACTCCAGCCCGGTGCTGCGGCTGGACAGCGTCAGCGCCTCGTCGATCCGGGCGAGCTGCGCCGGGCTGAACGGCAGCTTCGGCCGCTGCGGTTCGACCCGGCGGGCGATCGACAGTCGTCCGGTGGCGGTCAGCACCTCGCCGGTGGCGAGTTCGGATTCCGACGGTTGCCCGTCCGGACCGTGCCCGGGCGTAGCGATCTCACCAGTTCCCATGTGCGCCTCCCCGATCGGTGCTGGCAGCCCGCGCGGAAGCGGCGCCTTCCGGCGCAGTGCTCGTGCTCGCCGGGTCGGCGACCCAGAAGACCGGGTCGAAGTTCCAGTCCTGGCCGGCGCGGTAGCGGTTGCGGGTCAGCTTCGGCCACAGCGCGATCAGCGTGGCGAGGCCGTACACGGCCGCTGGGATCGCCACCAGGACGAGCAAGGTCTCCACGACAGTCACGAGCCGTACGGTAGCCGATCACCTCGTCCGATGGGACGGGTCCATGCGGGCTTGTCGCGGCGGCCGCGCCGCTGTTCGCCGCTGACCGCTCCGGCCGCGATCGGCACCGCCTCCAGCCGTTATCACTTTATGTATTCAGTGGCCAAAAGTTCAGCTACAGCGAGTGTTCACAACGGGCGTGAGCAGGAGTTGAACTACTGAACGTCACTAGTCAACCGTGTTATGTCTCACGTAAGGTAACTCTTTCAGACTAATGATCGCGGCCGAATGGAGCCCATCCAGAAGGTTGCAGTGGACGGCGAGTTGGCGGCTTGTTCGAGCCCTTGCGCGCTTCTAGTTTTTCACCTGTATGGGCCTTGCATATTTGATCACTTGCCCATAACTCGGCTATTCAAGCGCAGGAGGCACACCATGTCGATCATCAAAACCGCCGCTCAGCGTAATACTCTCACTCTTTCGACAAGCTCGCAGCCGCTTGCCGAACACGGTGTGCACACGGCGTCGGGTGTTCGGATCAGCGGCGACGACCGCGGTGTCCGCATCAGCGCCGAGCGGGGCGTGCGGATCAGCGCGCGGGCCGGTGTCCGCATCAGCGCGACCGAGCGCGGAGTCCGCATCAGCGGCGCCGAGCGGGGCGTGCGCATCAGCAGCCGGGCCGGGGTCCGAATCAGTGCCGCGGCAGGCGTGCGCATCAGCGGTGAACAGCGCGGTGTCCGAATCAGCGGTCGCAGCGGTGTCCGCATCAGCGCGATCGAGCGCGGGGTGCGCATCAGCAGCGCGGAGCGCGGGGTGCGCATCAGCGGCCAGCACGGCGTCCGGATCAGCGGTGCGCAGCGCGGGGTTCGCATCAGCGGTCAGGCAGGCGTCGGCATCCTGGGGCAGGCGGGCGTGCGCATCAGCGGTCAGGAGCACCGGGCGAGCGTCGTTGACCAGCGAACCGGGGTGCGCATCAGC
>NZ_JAFRFW010000312.1:0-5298 GCF_017434145.1 Saccharopolyspora sp.
CGCACGGCCGCACCGGCGGATGGGGGGCCAGCGGGTGGGGGAGCGGCAGGCCCGCTCACGCCAGCTCCAGCGCGGTGGCCACGGCGCTCGGATCCACCGGCAGCGGCTCGACCTCGACCATGCCCGCCAGCGCGGTGTCGGGGTCCTTGAGCCCGTGACCGGTCACCGTGCACACGACCTTGGACCCCGCGGGCAGCCTGCCGTCCTCGGCGGTGGCCAGCAGCCCGGCCACGCTGGAGGCCGACGCGGGTTCGACGAACACGCCCTCGCGGGAGGCCAGCAGCCGGTACGCGTGCAGGATGTCGTCGTCGCTGACCGCGGCGAACAATCCGTCCGATGCGGTCTTCGCGGTCTGCGCGCCCTCCCAGGACGCGGGGCTGCCGATGCGGATCGCGGTGGCGATCGTCTCCGGTTCGGTCACCGGCTCGCCGCGCACCAGCGGCGCCGAACCGGCCGCCTGGAAGCCGAACATCCGCGGCGTGACCGGGATCAGGCCGTCCGCGGCGTACTCCGCGTAGCCCTTCCAATAAGCGGTGATGTTGCCCGCGTTGCCCACCGGCAGGCAGTGCACGTCCGGTGCCGCGCCGAGCACGTCGCAGATCTCGAACGCCGCGGTCTTCTGCCCCTCGATGCGCAGCCGGTTCACCGAGTTGACCAGCGTCACCGGGTGCTCGGCCGCGGTCTTGCGGGCCAGTTCCAGGCAGTCGTCGAAATTGCCCTGCACCTGCAGGATCTTCGCGCCGTGCAGCACGGCCTGCGCGAGCTTGCCCATCGCGATCTTGCCCTGCGGCACCAGCACCGCGGAGGTGAGCCCGGCGCGCGCGGCGTAGGCCGCGGCCGATGCCGAGGTGTTGCCGGTGGATGCGCAGATGACTGCCTTGCTCCCGGCGGCGAGCGCGTGCGTCATGGCCACGGTCATCCCGCGGTCCTTGAACGAGCCGGTCGGGTTCGCGCCCTCGACCTTGAGGTGCACTTCGCAGCCGGTGAGCGCGGAGAGGTGCGGTGCGGGAACCAGCGGTGTCCCGCCCTCCTGCAGGGTCACCGCCGGGGCGCCCTCGGGCACGTCGACGCGATCCCGGTACGCCTCGATGAGGCCGGGCCAGCCGGTCGCGCGCGCGGGCGCGCCAGGGATGTTCGGGGTCACGACGATTCACCTTCCACGCGCATCACGCTGACGACCTCGCGCACCGCGGGCAGCTCCGCAATCTTGTCCACAGTGGACTTGAGTGCGGCGTCGGTCGCGGTGTGGGTGACCACGACCAGGCTGGCCTCTTCGCCGCGGCCCGCCTGGCGCACCACCGAAATGCTCACATCGTTGTCGTTGAAGGTGGCCGCGACCTGCGAGAGCACACCCGGTTTGTCCGCCACGTCCAGGCTGATGTGGTAGCGCGTCGGCGTCGATCCCATCGGCTGCACCGCCAGCTTCGCGTGCGCCGACTCCCGCGGCCCCCGGCCCGAGACCACCAGGTTCCGGGCCACCGCGACCAGGTCGCCGAGCACCGCGCTGGCGGTCGGGCCGCCGCCGGCGCCCTGGCCGTAGAACATCAGGTTCCCGGCGGCCTCGGCCTCCACGAACACCGCGTTGAAGGCGCCGCCCACGCTCGCCAGCGGATGGTTGCGCGGCAGCATCGCCGGGTGCACCCGGGCCGAAACGGCCTCGGTGCCGTCGGCGTCGACGACCCGCTCGCAGATCGACAGCAGCTTGACCGTGCGGTCCAGCTCCTTGGCCGCGGAGATGTCGCCGGGAGTGACCGCGGAGATCCCCTCCCGGTGCACGTCGTTGGCGGTCACGCGGGTGTGGAACGCCAGCGAGGCAAGGATCGCGGCCTTCGCCGCCGCGTCGAAGCCGTCCACGTCCGCGGTCGGATCCGCCTCGGCGTAGCCCAGCCTGCCCGCCTCGTCCAGGGTCTCCGAATAGCCCGCCCCGGTGGAGTCCATCGCGGAGAGGATGTAGTTCGTGGTGCCGTTGACGATGCCCATCACGCGGTGGATGCGGTCCCCGGCCAGCGACTCGCGCAGCGGGCGCAGCAGCGGGATCGCCCCGGCGACGGCGGCCTCGAAGTAGATGTCCACCCCGGCCTCGTCGGCGGCCTCGTACAGCTCCGAGCCGTACTCCGCCAGCAGCGCCTTGTTGCCGGTCACCACGGACTTGCCGGCCCGCAGCGCGCGCAGCAGCAGCGAACGGGCCGGTTCGATCCCGCCGATGAGCTCCACCACCACGTCGACGTCACCGTCGACCAGCGCGGTCGCGTCCGTGGTCAGCAGCTGCTCGGGCACCGCCGGGTGCTTGTGCGGGCGCCGCACCGCGACGCCGGTCACCTGCACCGGAGCTCCGACGCGGGCCGCGAACTCGACCGGCCGGTCCTGCAGCAGCCGCAGCACCTCGGTTCCGACCGTGCCGCAGCCCAGCAGCGCGACGCGGATCGGTGCACGGTCCTCGATCACTCACACCTCCAGCCGGAGCAGGTCGTCCTCGGTCTCCCCGCGCAGCAGCAACCTCGGCCGCCCGTCCCGCACCGCCACCACGGGCGGCTTGGGCAGCCGGTTGTAGTTGCTCGCCATCACGTAGCAATAGGCACCGGTAGCGGCGACCGCGAGCAGGTCGCCCGGAGCAATGTCCTCCGGCAGCCAGCAGTCTCGCACCACTACGTCACCGGACTCACAATGCTTGCCCACGATGCGGGACAGCGTGGGCGGCGCTTCGGCGGCGCGGGAGACCAGCCTGCAGTCGTAGATCGCGTCGTAGAGCGAGGTCCGGATGTTGTCGCTCATCCCGCCGTCCACGCTGACGTAGCGCCGCGAGACCCCGCCGTCGAGCTCGACGTCCTTGACCGTTCCCACTTCGTAGACGGTGACCGTGCCCGGCCCGGCGATCGCCCGGCCCGGCTCGACCGCCACCCGCGGCGGCTCGAACCCGGCGGACTCGCACTCCTTGCGCACGATCTCGTGCAGCCGGGACGCCAGCTCCGGCACCGGCAGCGGATCGTCCTCCGAGGTGTAGGCGATGCCCAGGCCGCCGCCGAGGTCGACGGTGTGCACGCTGTCCATCACCTCGGCGCCGTGCTCGGCGCGCAGGTCCGCCAGCAGCGCCACCACCCGGTGCGCGGACAGGCCGAACCCGTCGTCGTCGAAGATCTGCGAGCCGATGTGGCTGTGCAGGCCCACCAGCTGCAACGAGCGCGACTTGACGGTTCGCCGGGCCGCTTCCGCGGCGTCGCCGGAAGCCAGCGAGAAGCCGAACTTCTGGTCCTCGTGCGCGGTCGCGATGAACTCGTGGGTGTGCGCCTCGACGCCGACCGTCACCCGCACCATCACCGGTTGCAGCACGCCGTGCTCGTGGGCGATGTGCTCCAGCCGCGCGATCTCGTGGAACGAGTCCAGCACGATCGAGCCGACGCCGGCCTGCACCGCCGCGGTCAGCTCCGCGGTGGACTTGTTGTTGCCGTGGAAGGTGATCCGCTCCGGCGGGAAGTCGGCGCGCAGCGCGACGCGCAGCTCGCCGCCGCTGCACACGTCCAGGCTCAGGCCCTCCTGGGCGACCCAGCGCGCGACCTCGGTGCACAGGAACGCCTTCGAGGCGTAGTGCACCGAAGCGGGGTCGCCGAAGGCCGCCGCGTACTCCGCGCAGCGGGACCGGAAGTCGGCCTCGTCCAGCACGAACACCGGAGTGCCGTGCTCGCGGGCCAGCTCGCGGACGTCGGTCCCGGCGAAGCGCACCGCACCGTCGTCGCCGCGCTGCGCGTTGCGCGGCCACACCAGGTGGTGCAGTTCGTCGAGTTCGGCTTCGGCGGCCGGGGGCGGCCCGGCGGTGCTGCCCGGCAGCAGGACTTCGGCGTGCCGAGGCCCGGCGGGATGGGCGCGCATGATCGCGGCTCCTTATGAGAACTCGGGTGGATGCGGGTGCCCGCATCCGGACCGCCCGATCGCGGGCGGTGTCGGCAATTCACATTTGTTCGGGCGCGGTGACCCCGAGCAGCGCGAGGCCGTTGGCGATCACCTGGCGGGCCGCCTCGCACAGCTGCAGGCGGGCCACCGTCAGCGGGCTCGCCTGGTCGTCGCCCGGCTGCAGCACGCGGCAGGCGTCGTAGAACTTGTGGTAGGCGCTGGCCACGTCCTCCAGGTACCGCGCGATGCGGTGCGGCTCGCGCAGCTGCGCCGCGGAGAGCACCACCCGCGGGAACTCGCCCAGCGTGCGGATCAGGTCGCCTTCCCGCTCGTGGGTCAGCAGCGCCAGATCCGCCTGCTCGACCGGACCCCGCTCGATGCCCAGCGACTCGGCGTTGCGCTGCAACGACGAGAGCCGGGCGTGCGCGTACTGCACGTAGTAGACGGGGTTCTCGTTGCTGCGCTTGCTGATCAGGTCCAGGTCGATGTCCACCGCGGAGTCCACCGACGAGCGGATCAGCGAGTACCGGGCCGCGTCCACGCCCACCGCGTCGACCAGGTCCTCCATGGTCACGACGGTGCCCGCGCGCTTGCTCATGCGGACCGGTTCGCCGTCGCGCACCAGGTTCACCAGCTGCCCGATCAGCACCTCGACCGAGTCCGGATCGTCGTCGAACGCGGCGGCCGCGGCCTTGAGCCGGGAGATGTAGCCGTGGTGGTCCGCGCCCAGCATGTAGATGCACAGGTCGAACCCGCGGGAGCGCTTGTCGCGCAGGTAGGCGACGTCGCCCGCGATGTAGGCGGCGGCGCCGTCGCTCTTGATCAGCACCCGGTCCTTATCGTCGCCGAACTCGGTGGAGCGCAGCCACCAGGCGCCGTCGGCGAAGTACAGGTGCCCGGACTCCTTGAGCTGCTCCACGGAGCGCGCCACCGCGCCGGAGCTGTGCAGCGAGTCCTCGTGGAAGAACACGTCGAAGTCGGTGCCGAACTCGTGCAGGCTGCGCTTGACCTCGTCGAACATCAGGCCCACGCCGATCCGGCGGAACGTCTCGTGGCGCTCGTCCGCGGGCTGTTCCAGCACGTCCGGCTGCTCGGCGCGCACCTGCTTGGCGATCTCGCCGATGTAGTCGCCGCCGTAGCCGTCCTCCGGAACGGGCTCGCCCTGCGCCGCGGCGATCAGCGAGCGCACGAAGCGGTCGATCTGCGCGCCCGCGTCGTTGAAGTAGTACTCGCGGGTCACCTCGGCGCCCTGCGCGGACAGGGTGCGCCCGAGCGCGTCACCGACCGCGGCCCAGCGCGCGCCGCCCAGGTGCATCGGGCCGGTCGGGTTCGCCGATACGAACTCCAGGTTCACCCGCAGGTCCCGGTAGCGGTCGCCGCTGCCGAAGTCCGCGGCCGCGGACAGCACCTCGC
>NZ_JAFRFW010000313.1:0-4473 GCF_017434145.1 Saccharopolyspora sp.
CGGCGGGCATGGCTCCTCCATCGAGTCGTCGCGAGCGCGAGGTCCTTCATCGGCTCTCCGGCAAGCTAGACTATGAACACGATTGTTCACAATCTTTTCGACAAAATTCCTCGCCATCTTGCGCATCGCGTGCGACCGGGTTGCCGGGACGAGCGGCGATCACGGCGGCACTACGCTCGGACCGTGCCGCGGCACCGTGGACGCGGCCACTGCCGGCGGCCCGTGACCTGGCCGCCCGGCCGGCGATGCACAAGGAGCACCTGTGAAGTACAGCCCCTCGACCGAGAAGAATCCGCTGCCTTACTCGCCGTTCAAGAGCTGCACCGTTCCCCGGCCCATCGGATGGCTATCCAGCATCAGCACCGACGGCGTCGAGAACCTCGCGCCCTACAGCCAGTGGCAGAACCTGACCTTCGATCCCCCGATGGTCATGTTCTCGGCCAACCAGTACCCCGACGGACGCCGCAAGGACACCGTCCGCAACGCCGAGCAGACGGGCTGGTTCGTCTGGAACATGGCCACCTGGGACCTGCGCGATGCCGTCAACATCAGCGCGATGGAGCTGGCCGAGCACGAGAGCGAGTTCGACCGGGCGGGAGTCACCCGCTCCGAGGCGGACCTGGCGCCCGGCCCGATGGTCGCCGAAAGCCCTTGCCACTTCGAGTGCCGGTACCTGTCCACGCAGCGGCTGCCCGGCGAGAGCAACGTCGGCACCGTCGACGTGGTCTTCGCCCGAGTCGAACGCATCCACGTCGATGACTCGGTCATCGGCGACGACGGCAAGCTGGACATCCGGACCATCCAGCCGATCGCCCGCATGGGCTACTTCGACTACACCGTCATCACCGAGACGTTCGAGATGCGCGTCCCCGGTTCCAGCGCGGAGGCGCAGTACGGCCTCCAAGGGCAGTCGGCCTGACTGCTCAGGCCCCGCGCGCCGAGGCTTCGCGCCGGGCCTGCTCCGGCCCCGCCGATGCCGGGCCTGAGTCAGCGTTCGCGCCACCTCGTCGTCAGTCCTTCCGGCCTCGCGACGACCGAGCACGTTGATGCGCCTTGGTGCACCATCGCCTCCGTGCCCGGCAGCAGGGAGGTCACCGTGCTCCAACCGCGAGTCGCAGAACGACGTGGCCGCTGACCGGGGCCGTGCGCCGGTGACGCGGCCACGTCGCCCCGCACGCTCGTACTCGCGGAAGTGAGTTCGTCGTGATGGGCGGCGGTGAGCAGCACGAGGAGCGATCGACCGTGGTCCGGCTCGGCCGGAGGGCGTGGGCATTGCTGGGCATAGTCGGCGTGCTCGTCATCGCCTGGCTGGTCGTCTCGCAGCTCGCGGTCGTGGTGGTGCCGGTGCTGCTGGCGCTGTTCGTCGCCGCCGCGCTGGCTCCGCTGGTGAACCTGCTCGGCCGGCTGCACGTGCCGCGGCCGCTGGCCGCGCTGATCGCGGTCGTGCTCGGGCTCGCGGTGATCGCGGCAGCCGTCTGGCTCGTGGTGCCCGCCTTCGTCGCGCAGCTCCCGCAGCTGTCCTCCGCGCTGGGGCAGGCGACCGAGCAGCTCGACCGGGTGCTCTCCCGCACGCCCTTCTTCGGCCCGGGTGTGAACGTGCGGGCCATCGTCGGAAGCCTCACGACGCAATTCTTCGGCGGCGGCTCGATCCCGGCCGCGCTCGGCACCGTGGCCACGGTGTTGTCCTCGGTCGTGCTGCTGCTGGTGGTGGTGCTGTTCTACCTGGCCGAGGGGCGTTGGCTCGCGGCTGCGCTGGTCGGCTGGCTGCCCGCGGCGCGGCAGGACGAGGTTTGGCGGGTGCTGGCGCGGTTGTGGCAGGTCGTCGGCCGCTACTTCCGCGCGCTGCTCGTCGTCGCGCTGTTCGACGCGGTGTTCATCGGCGCCGGTCTGGCGCTGCTGGGCGTTCCGCTGGCGCTGCCGCTGGCCGTGCTGGTCTACCTGGGCGCTTTCCTGCCTTACCTCGGCGCCGTGCTCTCGGGAATGCTGGCGGTGCTGGTCGCGGCGGCCGAGCGCGGACTGCTCACCGCCGTGCTGGTGCTCGTGGTCGTGCTGGTCGTGCAGCAGATCGAAGGCAACGTGATCCAACCCGTGGTGATGGGCAAGATCGTTCGCGTGCCCGCGTTCGTGGTCCTGGTGGCCATCGCCATCGGGTCCGCGCTGCTGGGCGTGCTGGGCGCCTTCCTCGCGGTGCCGGTCGCGGCCTGCGTCGAGCACATCATGCGACACCTCAGCGGACGCACTGCGGAGAACTGAGCCGCGCTCAGCCCTGCGTTCGCTCCGCTTCCGGGTCGCCGCGGAGCCTTTCCAGCCGAGCCGCGAGCATGAGCTCGAGCGCCTGGCTGAGCGCGAAGACCAGCGAGGCCAGGAACCCGCCCACCGGCCACGCCACCCCGGCGGGCAGCACGAATGCGGCCAGCATCGCCGCCCCGAGCCCGAGACCGACCGAAACGATGTCCAATGCGGTCCCCAGCAGGACCACCGATCGAGGCGCCGCGCCGGCGTGGCGACGGAACCCGTGGGTGGTCAACGCCTGCAGAACGGCGAACGCCACGACCGCGCACAGCGCGAATCCCGCGATGTCGAGCAGCGTCGGCGCTCGTGCCAGCTGGTTGAGCGCCCCGTACGACGAGGTGATCGTGATGGAGAAACCGAACGCCGCGCTGTTGTCGATCACGGCGGTCTGCAGTCCCACGCGGGCGCTGCGCCTGGCGTGGGAGGCTTCGCTGTCCGGCCCCGGATCCATGAGCGCACGGTAAGGGATCCGGGACGATCGTGATCGGCGATGGACGCCCGAACGGCGCCCTTTGTAGCGTCGGGGCCATGTCCGACGACACCGCTGTGCAACGGCACCTGATCCGCTACTCGGGCGGCGGCGCCTTCAGCCCCGGAATCATCGATCGCGCCGCGGGCAGTTCGGTGTTCACCGAGGACGGGCGCGAGCTGCTCGACTTCACCTCGGGGCAGATGAGCGCGATCCTCGGCCACGCGCACCCGGAGATCGTCGCGACGGTCCGGGAGCAGGTGGGCCGCCTGGACCACGTCTACAGCGGCATGCTCAGCCGCCCGGTCCTCGAGCTGGCCCGGCGGCTGGCGGGGACGCTGCCGGAACCGCTGGACAAGGCGGTGCTGCTCACGACCGGTGCCGAGGCGAACGAAGCCGCCCTGCGGATGGCCAAGCTCGTCACCGGCGGGCACGAGGTCGTCTCGTTCGCCCGCTCCTGGCACGGCATGACGCAGGCCGCCGCGAGCGCCACCTACAGCGCCGGGCGCGTCGGCTACGGGCCCGGCGCCAGCGGCAACTTCGCGCTGCCCGTCCCGGACAGCTTCCGGCCCGGCATCGTCGACGCCGATGGGAACCTGGACTGGCGCCGCCAGCTCGACCTCGGCTTCGAGCTGATCGATGCGCAGTCGGTCGGCAGCCTCGCGGCCTGCCTGGTCGAGCCGATCCTGAGCTCCGGTGGCGTCGTCGACCTCCCGCCCGGCTACCTGGCCGCGCTGCGGGACAAGTGCCACGAGCGGGGCATGTTGCTGATCCTGGACGAGGCGCAGACCGGGCTGTGCCGTACCGGCGACTGGTACGCGTTCGAGCGCGATGGCGTCGTCCCGGACATCCTCACGCTGTCCAAGACCCTCGGCGCAGGGCTGCCGTTGGCGGCGGTGCTCACCAGCGCCGAGATCGAGCAGCGAGCCCACGACCGCGGGTTCCTGTTCTTCACCACGCACGTCAACGACCCGCTGCCCGCCGCCGTCGGGAACGCGGTCCTGGACGTGCTCGCCCGCGACCGCCTGGACCTTCGCGCCCGCGAACTCGGCGACCGGCTGCGCAGCGGACTTGCCGAGCTCAGCGAGCGGCACGAGGTGATCGGAGCCGTCCGCGGCCGCGGACTGCTGATCGGGATGGAGCTGACCGGCGACCCCGATTCAGCCGGGAACGCCGACGCGCCCGGAAACGCCGATGAGCCCAGGAACGCCGATGAGATGGGTGCCGCGGTGACCCGGCGCTGCGCCGAGCTCGGCTTGCACATGAACATCGTGCAGCTGCCGGGTATGGGCGGGACGTTCCGCATCGCTCCGCCGCTGACCGCCACCGAATCCGAGATCGACCGCAGCCTCGCGATCCTCGACACCGCCCTGAAGGACCTGCCGGGCTGACGTTGCTCGCGTCACCGCTCCGCGGCCGTGACGCCCGAGTTCGCCCGCAGCCCGGTGAGCCGGCACAGCGCGGCGAAGCCGTCATCGGTCCCGGGCCAGTGCCTGCGCACCGCGGGCGCGCCCGCACGGCGCACGAGCGAGCGCAGCACCAGCGTGACGACGATGACGTCGTCGGCCCAGCCGAGCACCGGGATGAAGTCGGGCACGAGGTCGATCGGGAGCGCGAGGTAGCCCAGCACCAGCCCGACGCGCCAGCGAACACCACGCGGGGCGTCCCGGTCGGCCAGCAGCCGCCGCAGCAGCCGCAGCGAGTCGGGCAGC
>NZ_JAFRFW010000314.1:0-3299 GCF_017434145.1 Saccharopolyspora sp.
CCGCAGTGCGCGGACCGGCAGTGCGTTGGCCGAGGTCGCCGACGGCCTGGCGGCCGAAGCGCGAACCGCGGTCGCCGACCGAGCCCAAGCAGCAGCTCAGCGGGCCGGGGTGTGGATCACCGCGCCGCTCGGCTTGTGCTTCCTGCCCGCGTTCCTGTGCCTGGGCGTGGTTCCGGTCGTGGCGGGGATGGTGCAGCGGCTCGCCGCGACCTGGTGAGCAGGCCGGATTCCGTCGTGCGGCGAGACATTCGTTGCCGACAACCGGCCCGGCAAGCCGCGAAAAGCGACGCGCGGTGCCGGGCGAACGACAACACGAGAAAGGCGGGAGCATGACCCCGATTCCCACGAAGATCAGCTGCACGGTGCCTGCCGGCGATCGCCGCACGAGCCGCTCCGGACTCAGCCGTCGTCGATTGCGGAGTCTTCGAACGCTGTTGCACGGCGACCGCGGTATGAGCACCGCCGAGTACGCCATCGGCACCGTGGCGGCGGCCGCTTTCGCAGCGCTGCTCTACACCGTCGTCACCGGCGACTCGGTGACGGCCGCGCTCACCGGGCTGGTCGAACGTGCATTGCAAGGCAGTGTCCCGTGATCGCGCGGCGAGCGCTCCCGGTCGGTTCGGGCGGCCGGGCGGTCCCGGCGGCGCGAAGTCCGGATTCCTTTTCCGACCGCGGTGCGGTGACGGTCGAGGCGGCCCTGGGCGTGAGCGCGGTCGTAGCGGTGTTCATGCTCGTGCTGACCGCCATGAACATGGTGCTCGGGCAGGTCCGGTGCACCGACGCCGCGGTCGAGGCCGCTCGGCTGGCGTCCAGGGGAGATCGCGAGCAGGCCGACGCAGCGGTGCGGCGGTTGGCCCCGCCGGGCGCGAGCTTGGCGATCTCCGTTCGGGACGACCAGGTGACGACCGAGGTGAGCGCTCCACCGGTGGTCGGTTTCCTGCCCGCCCAGTGGTGGACCAGTCGAGCCGCGGCAGTGCTGGAACCGGGTGCGGCCGGGTCCGGTCCGGCGGAGCCCGCGCGGTGAGCACCGGTGCCGGCGGCCGGGATGCCGGTGTCGCCACGGTGCTCGCCGCGGTGCTGATCCTCGGATTGCTGGTCATCCTCGGGTTCGGCCTGGCACTCGGCTCCGCCGTGCTGGCCAGGCATCGCGCGGAGGGGGCCGCCGACCTCGCCGCGCTGGCCGCTGCATCGCACGCCACCGCGGGCGGCACGGCGGCGTGCGAGCAAGCGGAACGGGTGGCGCGCGGGATGCACGCGAGCGTGCTCGACTGCCGACTGTCCGGCCCGGATGCGCGAGTGATCGTCGCAGAACGCACTTCCGCCCTGCCCGGGTTGCTTTCATCCCAGGTCAGCGCCAGGGCAAGGGCGGGGCCGGCACCGCGCTGAACGCGAGTGGCGGTGTTCCGGGTGCGCGCTCAGCGGTCACACGTCCCCGGGCGGCGACCGGTTGCCGTGTCGCGCGGCCGGGAACGCCCACCCCGGCATATCAGTGCCTCTGGTCCCGTTCCCGACGTTCGTCGCCGCTGAACGACCGTTCGTCGCCGCGGGGGTATACGCGGGTGCGCCTTGTGACGTTGATTGAAAGTGCGAGTTGCGGGCAAGAGTTCCGACAACGTGGTCGGGCTCGCAGGTGGACCGCGATACCGCGGGAAACCGTTGCCGAGGCGCTCGCCGTTGTTGAGGAGGAGAGGGAATGGACTGGTCGGCGGACGAGCGGCCCGGTGTTGCTACAGGGACCGGTGTCGCTCCAGAGACCAGTGTCGCCGGTTCCGGCACCGGCGGTTGGCGCGGAGCGGCCGATTGGGCCGGTGCGTTCCGCATCGAGCTGCGGGTGCAAGCGATCGAGCTGGCCGCGCGCAGCTGGCCGGTGGTGCCCGGCACGTTCCCGGTCGCTGCGACCGGGAGATGGTCCGGTGGTGGCTCCACCGGCCCGGTGCCCGTGCACGAGGACTGGCAGGACCGGCGGAGCACCGACGCGGACCAGGTCGCGGCCTGGTTCGGTGAGCGGCCGTACAGCCTGCTGATCGCCACCGGTGACGAGGTGGAAGCACTCGAGGTCGGTGCTGAGCTCGGGCGGCGTGCCGCGCGGGCGCTGCGCTCGATGGGCGCTCCGGCACCGATCGTGGCGACTCCGGACGCCCGCTGGTACTTCCTGGCCGCCGGTGGCCGCGCTGCCGCGGTGTGCCCCGAGCTCGTCACCGCGGGAGCGGTGCGCAGGCACACCGCCGGAAGCTGGCTCCCGGTGCCGCCGAGCACTTTCCACCACGGTGTCGTGCACTGGCGCGTCAAGCCGGAGGTCTGCGGGTGGCGGCTACCGTCGCCCGAGGTCATCGGCGATGCGTTGCGCATCGGTGCGGACACCGCCGAAGACGTGGCCCAGCTCGTCGTGGCCGGCAACTGACGGTCGGCGGCGACCGCGAAATTAGCCGCGGGCAACTGGACGTCCGACCCGTCCAGGGGCACCCCCGATGAGACGTCCGGCGGTGGGAGCGAGCGGGACCGGCGAACCCGCTCGCTCACCCGACCCGCCGCCGTCGTCTCAGCCCCGCCCAGCGGCTTCCCCGTGCGCGGTCGAGAGCACGTCGAGCACAGCCACCGCCCCCGCCTTGTCCAGCGGTTCGTTGCCGTTCCCGCACTTCGGCGACTGAACGCAGGACGGGCACCCCGCCGGGCACCCGCAGGAGACGATCGCCTCCCGCGTCGCGGCCAACCAGGGGAACAACGCGGCATAGCCGCGGTCGGCGAAGCCGGCACCCCCCGGGTGACCGTCGTGCACGAACACAGTGGCTCGTCCGGTGTGTTCGTGCCGGGCAGTGGAGACACCACCGATGTCCCACCGGTCGCAGGTCGCGAACAGCGGCAGCAGGCCGATCGCCGCGTGCTCGGCGGCGTGCAGCGCCCCCGGCCAGCGTTCCGGGACCAGGCCCGCCGATTCGAGCACCTCCGGGGTCAGCGTGATCAGGGCGGCGCGGGTGGCCAGCGTGGTCTCCGGCAGGTCCAGCTCGACGGCGTCCATCACCTCGCCGCTGCGCAGCGTCCGCAGGTAGCCGACCACGCGGCTGGTCACCTCGACGGAGACGAACCGCGCGGTGACGTCGCCCAGCACCTCGGTCTCGTGCACCGCGGTGACGTGCACGTCGAGGTCCTCGCGCGCCGACGTGGTCCACTCCGGCTCCTCCGCGTGCACGAGCGCCAGCCCGTCGTCGAGGTCCAGCTCGTCCACCACGTACGACTCGCCCTGGTGCACGTGCACCGCTCCCTGGTGCACCGTCGAGAGCGCGCGCGTGAAGTCGACGGTC
>NZ_JAFRFW010000315.1:0-8140 GCF_017434145.1 Saccharopolyspora sp.
ACCCAAGCCTGCGCGGGGCGGCCATCCGTCCCGTCGCGGCCCGTCGCGTCGCGGGCAGTCCCGTCGCGGGCCGCCGCGTCGCAGGTCGTCGCGACCCCGTTGTTCCGCAGGGACGATGCGATCGAGGTGCTCAGCTGGTCATCGCCCAGCACCCGCACCGCTCCGGCTTGCGCGCGCGGAGGCTCGTAGGCGAGGTGCCTGCGCAGCGGTTGATCGGCGGGCACCATCAAGCCGCGTTCGGCGAGCCCGGCGAGGGTGCTTTCCGGGAGTTCCCACCACGCCACCTCCGCCGTTGCGCCGGCCCGCGGCACCTCCGGTCCCGCCGTTCCCCTTTCCGCGGCTCCCCTTTCCGCCGCTTCCGGGGTCGTTTCCCGGGCGGCGACCGGAACGCGCAGCGCGCCGCTGCTGCTGCACACGTACAAATAGCGCCCGTGCCAGCGGAAGCGCACATCGGCGCGCGGAACCATCGACGAATGCGACGTGCTCAATCCTTCACCTCATCCGGTGCTGTGCGGACTCGGGTGCCGTGCTCCGGTGCCGTGCGGACTCCAGTGCCGCGCCGAATCAGGGGATGCCCACGATTGCGCACCCGCTGCAGACTCGGCAACAGGGCCCAACGCCCTGATCAGCCGAGCAGAAGCCGGCGCGTTTCGGAGACCGCAGGCCGAGTTCGCACCCGGCCTGCGGAGCCCTGGCATTGCGGCGACCCGCGTCAGCCGCGTGCGCCCGTCATTCCTCGTCGTCGCCCGACTCGTCGACGGCGAAGGAGGACGAGGAGCTGATCGGCACCGCCTCGGTGTCCTTCGTGGTGATCTCCTCGAATTCGTCCATGAGCTCCATGAAAACACTCCCTTCCGGATTTTCGTGGAATGCCGAATTGGCTTCCTCATATTATCCAGATGATGGTGAAAGGTCCACCACCATCACCGGAAAAGGCTACCGCTGCTCCGTTGCGGTTAATTTCGAGCCCAAAACTCCGTCCTGCAACTGCTACCGACGAGCGATTCCCGCAATTGTGCACACTCCATCCGGCACGATCAGATAGCGCGCAAATATTCAGCATTCATGGCAAATATTCGGATTCGTCGCACGGTCACATGCAAATGAACGGCGCCCCCGCACGAGTCGCCCGCAGCGACCGCCCGGCGCCAGCATCGCGAACCGGAACCAGCGCGCCGACTCCGGCGGGAAGCCCGTGGGGTTCCGGCTGTGTGAGGCTCCGCGGATCTACCGCGTCGCGACGACGGTTCCCCAGACGTGCGTGAGGGTGCGGTCGCCCGCGGGGCCTTGCGGGCGCAGGCCCGTCGGCGTGCCGCCTGCGAGTTCGGCGTCGAAGGTGCGGTGGATCTCGGCGCGGTCCTGCTCGGGAGTGCCGCTGCGCGACATCCAGTCTTCGACGTCGAGCGGGTTGTCCCTGGTCGTCGTGGACACCACGGTCGCCCCGGCTTCGGTGAGCATCCGGTGGATCTCTTCGACCGTGCGGGTGCGGTTGTGGCTCGGATCGCGCAGCCGCTCCACGCGGGTGTTCTCCGCGGCGAGTTCCGGAGCTTCGAGGACCATGTCGGTGATGCCGATCCGGCCGCCTTCGCGGGCCACGCGGGCCATCTCGCGCACGACCGCCGCCGGGTCGGCGACCTGGTGCAGCGAGATGCGGCAGGCCACCAGGTCGAACTGGGCGTCCAGCCAGGGCAGGGCCGTCGCGTCGCCGCGGGCGAAGGTGATGTTGCGCAGTCCCTCGGCCCGCGCCAGCCGGTCGCCTTGCGCCAGCATCTCGGGCGTCAGGTCGATCGCGCTGACGTGCCCGAGCCGCGGCGCGAGCGCGCGGCCGAGGTGCCCGGCGCCGCAGGCCACGTCCAGCGCCTGTTCGCCCTCCCGCGGATCGAGCTGGTCGACGATCCAGTCCAGGCCGCTGGTGGCGAAGCCGGTGTCGGTGAACGTGCCTGCCTGCAGCCGGAACTGCTCCCGGACCCGGTCGTCGTGCGCGCCGGTCATGCCCTCCGCCGTTCTGCTGATCGCACCGCTGCCGACCTACCCGGCGACCTTGGCGACCGTGCCGCCGGTGACCCGCCGCAGCTCGTCCGGAGGCACCGAGAACACCGCGTTCGGCGTGCCCGCGGCGGCCCATACGACCTCGTACCGGAACAGGTCCTCGTCGATGACCACGGTGGCCGGTTCGTTCTGCGCGACCGGAGGAACCCCGCCGACGCTGTAGCCGGTCCGCTTCTTCACCGTCTTGGCGTCCGGCTGGGTAAGCTCGGCGTCGAGCAGCTCGCCGACCGCGTCGACCGAAACCCGGTTCGTGCCGGAGGCGATCACCAGCACCGGCTGTTCTCCGGCGAGGAACAGCAGGCTCTTCGCGATCTGCGAGACGGTGGTGCCGATCGAGTCCGCCGCGTCCTGGGAAGTCCGGGTGCTGCTGTCGAGTTCGCGGACCTCGGTGCGGACACCGAGGTTTTCCAACGTGTCGGCGACTCGCTGGGCTTTGGCGTGCATCGGTTCCCTCCTGAGCGTCCGTGCGTCTCGTGCTCCGGCACGCCACTCTAGTGCAAGTCGATCAGTCCGTCCGCGAATTTCGAGGCCGCCCGGCCTGGGCGCGCGGATTGGGGTTTCGCCTACTTTTTCCGCGATAGGTATGGGGTCCCCGGCACCGACCGCGCTGAGGAGATCCCATGCCGCCTCCGGCTGGAACCGGTTTGCTGCGCAAACCGGACACGACGCTGCCGCACCGGCTGGCGCGCTCGGCCCGCACCGTGCAGGACGCCGCGGTGCCGATGCGGCAGCTACGCGCGTGGATCGCCGAGCGCGGCGCCGCCCAGCTGCACCACGTCGAACGGATCCCGTTCGCGGACCTGCACAAGTGGCGCTTCGACGACGCCACCGCCGACCTCGCGCACGACTCCGGGCGGTTCTTCCGCATCCAGGGGTTGCGGGTGCGCAGCGATCACGGTCCGGTGACCGGCTGGACCCAGCCGATCATCAACCAGCCGGAGATCGGCATCCTCGGCATCCTGGTGCGCGAGATCGATGGCGTGCTGCACTGCCTGATGCAGGCGAAAACCGAGCCCGGCAACGTCAACGGCGTCCAGCTGTCCCCGACCGTGCAGGCCACCCGCAGCAACTATCAGCGGGTGCACCACGGCAACGCGGTGCCGTACCTGGAGCACTTCCGGCACGCGCCGGAGCGCAACGTGCTCGCCGACGTGCTGCAGTCCGAGCAGGGTTCGTGGTTCTACCGCAAGCGCAACCGGAACATGGTCGTGGAGGTGCGCGAGCCACTGCCGGAGCACGAAGACTTCCGCTGGGTCACGCTCGGGCAGCTGCACGCGCTGCTCGCCGAGGAGAACCTGGTGAACATGGACGCGCGGACGGTCCTTTCCTGCTTTCCCGGCGGGTTCGAGGGGGCCGCCGAGGGGTCCGCTTCGGACTCGTTGGGCGCCGCGCTGGCCGGTTCCGGCGATCCGGCCGCGGGCAGCCTGCACACCACCTCCGAGGTGCGCAGCTGGATCACGGCGCAGCACGCCGAGCACCAGGTCCGCGCCGACCTGATCCCGCTCGGCGCGGTCCGCGGCTGGCGCCGCACCCCGGACGAGATCCGGCACGACGAGCACAACTTCTTCAGCATCGTGGCCGTGGACGTGCGCTCGAACAGCCGCGAGGTGACCGGCTGGACCCAGCCGTTGCTGCGCCCGCACGGCATCGGCATGGTGGCGCTGCTGGTCAAACGAGTGGACGGCGTGCTGCACGCGCTGGTCAACGCCAGGGTCGAACCCGGTTACCTCGACGTCGTGGAGCTGGCACCGACCGTGCAGTGCACCCCGGAGAACTACGACCGGCTGGGCGTGGACTACCGGCCACCGTTCCTGGACGCGGTGCTGCACCGGCGCGCCGAGCGGGTGCTGTTCGACACCGAGCTGTCCGAGGAAGGCGGCCGGTTCCACCAGGCCCGGAACCGGTACCAGATCATCGAGGTGGAACCCGGTTGCACCGCGGACGATCTGCCGGACTTCCGGTGGCTCACGCTGCACCAGCTCACCGAGCTGCTCAAGCACAGCCACTACGTCAACGTGCAGGCGCGCAGCCTGATCGCTTGCTTGCGGGGGTTGTCATGAGCCCGGTTCGGCTGGGTGTGCTCGGATGCTCGGCGATCGCCCGGCGCCGGAGCCTGCCCGCGGCCGCGGAGGTGCCGGAGCTGGTCACCACCGCGGTCGCCAGCCGAACCAGGGAGAAGGCCGAACGCTTCGCCGCCGAATTCGGTGCCACAGCGACGGATTACGAGTCGCTGGTGTCCGATCCGGACATCGACGCGATCTACCTCTCGCTGCCGAATTCGCTGCACCACGAGTGGACGCGGCGCGCGCTGGACGCGGGTAAGCACGTGCTGTGCGAGAAGCCGCTGACCGGCAGCGCGGCGGCAACTCGCGAGCTGACCGCGCTAGCGGACGAGAAGCGCCTCGTGCTGCGGGAGAATTTCGCCTTCCTGCACCATCCCGTGCACGACCACGTTCGCCGACTGCTCGACCAGGGACGCATCGGTCCGCTTCGGACTTTTACCGCGACGTTCGGCATTCCGCCGCTGCCCGGCGAAGACATCCGGTATTCCGCCGAACTCGGTGGCGGCGCGTTGCTCGACGTCGGCGTGTACCCGTTGCGGGCGGCGCTGCTGCTGCTCGGGCCGTCGCTGTCGCTGGTGGGCGCGACGCTGCGAATGGATGCTTCGTCCAATGTCGACGTGGCCGGAAACGTGTTGCTGACCGCGGACTCCGGGGTCTTCGCCAACCTCGAGTTCGGCTTCGAGCACAGCTACCGAGCCCGCTACGCGCTCTGGGGCGGCACGGCGTGGCTCGGCCTCGATCGGGCGTTCACCCCGCCGCCGCAGCACCAGCCGGTCCTGCGCATCGAGGAGCAGGACTACGCCGAGGAGATCGTGCTGCCGCCGGCGCACCAGTTCCGCACCTCGCTTGGCTCGTTCGCGCAAGCCGTGCAACAGCGCACGCCGGAGGAAAAGCGCTGGGTGGCGGCTGCGGACGCGTTGGCCGCGCTGGTGGACGAGGTGCGCGAGCGCGCCGTGCGGGTCGAGGCGGCCTGAAGTGGAGATCGTCGGCCGCGGCTTCCTCGCCCGCCATCTCGCGCCGCACTTCGGTGCGCGCTACCCGGACGTCACCGTGATCGCTGCCGGGGTCTCCACGGCGGCCAGCACCGACTTCGCCGCTTTCGACCGGGAAGCGGAGCTCGTCGCGGAGGTGCTGCGGCGATGCCGGGAGCAGCGGCGCACCGCGGTGTTCCTGTCCACCGCCTCTTCCGGGGTCTACGGCGCGGAGGGCTCGCCGGGCACCGAGGACGGCCCGGTCTTCCCGCGCACCGTCTACGGGCGGCACAAGCTCGCGCTGGAGCGGGTGTGCGCGCTGTCCGGCGCGCCCTACCTGATCCTGCGGCTCACCCACCTCGTCGGTGCCGGTCAGCAGCCGGACCAGCTGCTACCCGCGTTGACCCGCGGAGTTCTCTCCGGCGCGGTGGCCGTGCAGCCGGGCGCATACCGGGACCTGCTGGACGTTCGGCACGTTGCACCGACACTCGATGTGTTGCTGCGGCGGGGAATCCGCAATGACGTCTTGAATATCGCGTCCGGCCGCCCGATCGCGGTCCCGGACATCGTGGACGGTATCGAATCCCGGATGGACGTCCGCGCCGAGCGCCGCACCGTGCCCCGACCGCCGGAGCGCACTGTGGTCGACACCGCGAAGTTGCGCAGGCTGGTGCCCGAGTTCGCCGCGCACGACTTCGGTACGGGCTACCTAGACGATCTCCTGGACCGCTACCTGAGCGCTTTCGTGCAAGACGCCGTCGTCTTCAGCGGTTGAGGGTTCAGTCGCGCGCCAGGGCTTCCAACTTGCCGACCACATCGGACGGTGCGGGCAGCGATGCGGCCGCCGCGGCGAGCTCGCGGGCGGATTCGGTGAACGACGATTCCTCCAGCAGGCGACCGAAAGCGGCCTTGAGCCCGTCGACCTCCGCCGCGTGGTTCGGAATGTCCAGCCCGGCACCGGCCGCGCTGAACCGCCCGGCCATCACCGGCTGGTCGTACCCGCACGGCAATGCGAGCTGCGGCACTCCGGCCACCAGCGAGGTCATGCTCACTCCCCCGCCGCCGTAATGCGCCACCGCAGCGCATTCCGGCAACACCAAGCTCAGCGGCACGTCGGAGCGCACGATCACACCGTCCGGCAACGGTCCGGCCGCCGCGGCGTCGGCGGGTGAGGAAAGCAGCAGCACCTCCGCGCCCGCCGCGTTCGCGGCCTGAACGACCTGAGACATCTTGTTCACAACAGGCCCGAACGTGCGGGTCGCCGAGCGGCCCCACACCACGCACACCCGCGGTTTCGCGCCACACGGCAGGATATCGCCCGGAACGCTGCCCGGACCGTTGTACGGGATGTAGCGACTCGGAACGGCCGCAGCTTCGTAAGGCGGCCGAAGCTGCGGCGGGCACGGGTCCAGCACGTGATCGATGTGGTGGAACCCCATCTCGCCGAGGCCGTAGCGCTCGAAGGCGGCACTGGTATCCACCGGTGCGTGCCCGTCCGGCGCCTCGCCGTAATCGTCGGCTGTGCCGAACGGGCCCCACAGCTGGAGCACGTCGGGTGCGCCGGTCATCTTCGCGACCAGCGGCCCTTCCAAGCTCTCCATGTCGTGCACCACGATCTGCGGCCGCCATTCACGGGCGAAGGCCACGGCCGCGTCGGTGCTGCGGGTGGCGTTCGCGAGCATCTCCGGACGTAATTTCTCGTGCCACGCCGCGAAATCGAACGTTGCGAAGTCGACCGGCTCCGCGGTGTCCGGGTGCAGCGGCGGCTCCGGGTACGGCCAGCCGCCGCGCAATGCCGTGAGCAGGTTGATCAGCCGCGCCCCGCGCAGCAGGTCCAGGCTCGCCAGCCGCGGCACGGGCGTCAGCCCGGCCCGCGCAACCGGGTCCACATCGGACTCGTTGCACAGCACCCGAACTTCGTGCCCGGCGGCCTGCAACGCCCATCCCAGCGGAACCATCGGGAAGTAGTGGCCCGGCCACGGGGAAACCGCGAACAGCACTCGCATGGCCGCACCGTATTCCGCCGCAAATGGCAGAATCACTAGTGTCGTGGGCGGATTCCGAACGCCGATCTGGTCGTACCACGAGTCTTCCGGTGTTAAGCCCCTTGGTGCGGGACTCGGACTGTCCCATGCTGCACCTCGCGGCGACCCGGTTTGCTGGGACACACGACGAGAAACGGGGAATCCGACCCATGACCGTGTTCACGACCGCCCGCACCGTCCGATCCGCGCTCGATCCGGAACCGGACGCGGCGATGATCGAAGCCGTCGACGTGGGCAAGCGGTTCGGCTCGGTGCCCGCGCTGGAGTCGGTGAGCCTGCAGGTGCCGAAGGGCAGCGTGCTCGGCCTGCTCGGGCACAACGGTGCGGGCAAGACGACGCTGGTGAACATCCTGACCGCGATGCAGCCGGCCGGTTCGGGCACCGCCCGCGTCGCCGGGTTCGACGTGGCGGCGCAGCCGAAGGAGGTGCGCAAACGGATCGGGCTGACCGGCCAGTTCGCCGCGGTCGACGAGCGGCTCAGCGGGCGGGAGAACCTGACCATGCTGGCCCGGTTGCTCGGCGCGGACACCTCGCGGGCCAAGGCGCGCGCCGACGAGCTGCTCACCGCGTTCGACCTGACCGAGGCGTCCGGACGGCAGGCCAGGACCTACTCGGGCGGGATGCGCAGGCGCCTGGACCTGGCGGCTTCGCTGGTCGGCAACCCCGAAGTGATCTTCCTGGACGAGCCGACCACCGGGCTGGACCCGACCAGCAGGCGAGCCATGTGGGAGATCGTCTCCGGGCTGGTCGCCGAGGGCACCACCGTCCTGCTGACCACGCAATACCTGGACGAGGCCGATCGGCTGGCGGACACGATCACGGTGCTCTCGGCCGGGCGGATCGTCGCCAGCGGCTCCGCAGCGGAGCTCAAAGCACGCGTCGGGCAGCGCACCGTGACCGTCGTCCCGCCGCACGGCGGCGACCCGGAGGCCGGGTGCGCGGCGCTGCGGCGAGCGGGACTGGACCCGTCGGTGGGCCGGGACGGCACCGCGATCATCACGCCGATCGAGGC
>NZ_JAFRFW010000028.1:0-1818 GCF_017434145.1 Saccharopolyspora sp.
CACCGGGCGATCCACCCACCGAGTCGTGCAGCAGGTTCGCGCCGTCGCGCTGCCGCACGAGCCTGCCGACGCGCTCGACCTGGAACCGGGCAGCCCCGGCCTGGAGTTCGTGCGCTGCTACTACGACCCGGACGGCGAGCTGTTCGAGGCGACCGTGGGCGTGCACCCCGCGGAGACGTTCAGCTACCGGACCACGCTCGTGCGGTCCGGCCCCTCCGCGTAACTCGCGGTCCGTCGGTTGACAACCGGCCCAACCGCACCGCAATGTGTCTAGACATAAAATGTGTCTAGACACAGAGGGGTGTCGAGCATGGGATCAGCGGAGCAGCCGCCGCCGGGCCGCCGCCCGAAACGCCACTGGTACGCGGGAATCGGCAACCAGGTGCTGATCTCGATCGCGCTGGGGATCGCCGTCGGCGCGGCGTTTCCGCAGTTCTCGGCGAACCTGAAGGTCGTCGGGGACACCTTCCTGGATCTGATCAAAATCGGGGTCGCGCCGCTGGTGTTCCTCACCGTCGTCATGGGCATCACCGCGGCGGGCGATCTGAAGAAGGCGAGCCGGACCGGGCTGCTCGCGCTGATCTACTTCGAGGTCGTCTCCACCGTCGCCCTGCTGCTCGGGCTGCTGGCGGGCAACCTCTCCGGCGTCGGCATCGGTGCCGGGGCGCTCCAGGGAGCGGGCGCGGCCGAGGAGGTCCCCTCCGGCGAAGGCGGCGACGAAGGGTTCCTCGCCACGGTCGTGCCGGCCACCTTCGTCGGCGCGTTCAGCTCCGGCCATCTGCTGCAGGTCGTCGTGATCGCGGTGTTGCTCGGTATCGGCGTGCTGACGCTCGCGCCGCCGGTGCAGGCGCGGTTCACCGCGGGTCTGGAAACGGTCTCGGAAGGGTTTTTCGCGCTCATCAACGTGATCATGCGGCTCGCGCCGATCGGGACCTTCGGTGCGATCGCGTACTCGGTGGGCACCAACGGTTCGGCGATGCTGCTGGCGCTGGCCGAGCTGGTGGCGGAGTACTGGATCGTGGTGATCCTGTTCGTCCTGGTCGTGCTCGGCGGGATCTGCCTCGCGGCGGGGGTTAGCGTGCTGCGGCTGCTGCGGGCGGTGCGCACCGAGCTGACCCTGGTGCTCGGCACCGCCTCGTCCGAAGCCGGACTGCCTGGGCTGCTCAAGAAACTCCCGCGGATGGGCCTGTCCCGGCAGACGGTCGGCTTGGTGATGCCGACCGGATATGCGTTCAACCTGGACGGCACCTCGATCTACCTGGCGCTGTGCACGCTGTTCCTGGCCAACGCCTACGGCGTGCCGATGGGTGTGGAACAGCAGCTCGGGCTGCTGCTGATCATGCTGCTGACCTCGAAGGGCGCGGCCACGGTATCCGGCGGCACGTTCGTCGTCTTCGCCTCGACCGTGGCCGCCACCGGATACCTGCCGGTGGACGGGGTCGCGATCCTGTTCGGCGTCTACCGGGTGATGTCGATGGCCATTTCGGCCTGCAACACGTTCGGCAACGTCGTCGCCACCGTGGTCATCGCGCGGTTCAACGGCGACCTCGACCGCGCGCGGCTGCGCGAAGTCCTCGCCGATCCCGCCGTGCTCGACCGCGAAGCCGACGAGTCCGACCCCGCCGAACCGTCCGCGCGCACCACAGCCGCGACCTCTGGGAGTCCACAGTGAACAGCTCAGTCTTCGATTCCTTCCTCTACCGCGACATGTTCTCCACCGCCCAGATGCGCGAGGTCTTCAGCGACACCGCGTTCGTCGCGCGCATGACCGAAACGGAGGCCGCGCTCGCTCGAGCGCAGGCGAAGACCGGTGTCGTG
>NZ_JAFRFW010000316.1:0-3937 GCF_017434145.1 Saccharopolyspora sp.
CCGCCGCAACGCATCCGCACCGGGGACTCGCGCGCGGCCACGCGAGCGGCGTGCCGCCGCTGCGGCCCCGGACCTCTTCCCGCTGTGCACAACTTCCGAAGAAGGACGGACAACGCACGATGGCGAACTACACTACGGCTGACGTCAAGAAGCTCCGCGACCTGACCGGCGCCGGCATGATGGACTGCAAGAAGGCCCTGGGCGAAGCCGACGGCGACTTCGACAAGGCCGTGGAGGCCCTGCGCATCAAGGGCGCCAAGGACATCGGCAAGCGCGCCGAGCGCTCCGCGGCCGAGGGTCTGGTCGCCGCCGAGGACGGCGTGCTGATCGAGCTCAACAGCGAGACCGACTTCGTCGCCAAGAACGACGAGTTCAAGCAGCTCGCGGGCCGGATCGTGCAGGCAGCCAAGGCCGCGAACTCCTCGGACCTGGAGACGGTCAAGTCCGCGCCGCTGGACGACAAGACCGTCGACCAGACCGTGCAGGACCTCGCCGCGAAGATCGGCGAGAAGCTGCAGCTGAGCAAGGTCGCGATCTTCGACGGCCAGGTCTCCACCTACCTGCACCGCCGCGCCGCGGACCTGCCGCCGCAGGTGGGCGTGCTGGTCGAGTACACCGGTTCCTCCGAGGAGGCCGCCCGCAACGCCGCGATGCAGGTCGCCGCGCTCCGGGCGAGCTACCTGACCCGGGACGAGGTCCCGGAGGACGTGGTGGCCAACGAGCGCCGCATCGCCGAGGAGACCGCCCGCGCCGAGAACAAGCCGGAGCAGGCCCTCCCCAAGATCATCGAGGGTCGGCTCAACGGGTTCTTCAAGGAGAACGTGCTGCTCGACCAGCCTTCGGTGCAGGACAACAAGAAGACCGTCAAGGACCTGCTGGACGAGGCGGGCGTGACCGTGACCCGGTTCGCGCGCTTCGAGGTCGGCCAGTCCTGAGCCCTGCAGGCTCGGTGATCCGTCTCCGGCGTGGTCCCGCCGACCTCGCCGCCGGCGCCCGCAGCGCCGGCGGCGAGCGCGGCGACGTTGTACGCCCCGTCTCCGCCGCACCGGCGGGCGGGGCGTTCGCGCAGGGCGCGCGATGCCCGGCGCGCACCGTGGAATAACAGCCTCTCGGGAGGAACCCAGTGACCGACGACGGCCTGTCGTACGACGGCTATGGGCGTGTGCTGCTCAAACTGGGCGGTGAAATGTTCGGCGGCGGCGCGGTCGGCGTCGACCCGGACGTGGTGGGCACCGTCGCGCGGCAGATCGCCGAGGTCGTGGCCGGCGGCATCGAGGTCGCCGTCGTCATCGGCGGCGGCAACTTCTTCCGCGGCGCTGAGCTGCAGCAGCGCGGCATGGAACGCGCCCGCGGCGACTACATGTCCATGCTCGGCACTGTGATGAACTGCCTGGCCCTGCAGGACTTCCTGGAACGCGAGCACGAGATCGACACCCGCGTGATGTCGGCGATCACGATGGGCCAGGTCGCCGAGCCCTACATCCCGCGCCGCGCGATCCGGCACATGGAGAAGGGCCGCGTGGTCATCTTCGGCGCAGGCACCGGGATGCCGTACTTCTCCACCGACACCGCCGCGGCGCAGCGTGCGCTGGAGATCGGCTGCGAGGTGGTGCTCATGGCCAAGGGGGTGGACGGTGTCTACACTGCGGACCCCAAGACCAACCCGGCCGCTGAGCGGTTCGAGAGCATCAGCCACCGCGAGGTTCTTGAGCGAGGGCTCAAGGTCGCCGACGCGACCGCGTTCAGCCTGTGCATGGACAACCAGATGCCCATCCTGGTCTTCAACCTCCTGCAGGAGGGCAACATCGCCCGCGCGGTGCGTGGTGCGAAGATCGGAACCCTGGTCAGCACCCCGGCCGCAGCGCCCGTGTGAGCGTGCTGGGATCCTGATCGGGCCGTCTGCGGCACCGGAGCGCCGCGCGGCGAGCAGCGCACATCGGCCGGCACACCTTAAGGAGCAGCCGTGATCGACGAGACTCTTCTCGAAGGCGAGGAGAAGATGCAGAAGGCGGTGCAGGTGGCCAAGGACGACCTTGCCACGGTTCGCACCGGCCGTGCCAACCCCGCCATGTTCTCCGGCATCGTCGTCGACTACTACGGTTCGCCGACTCCGTTGAACCAACTGGCCAGCATCAACGTGCCGGAGGCGCGGCTGGTCGTGATCAAGCCGTACGACGCCAGCCAGCTGGGCGCGATGGAGAAGGCCATCCGCGACTCCGACCTGAGCGTCAACCCGAGCAACGACGGCCAGCTCATCCGGATCGCGATCCCGCAGATGACCGAGGAGCGCCGCAAGGAGATGGCCAAGCTCGCCAAGCAGAAGGGCGAGGAGGGCCGGATCAGCGTGCGCAGCATCCGGCGCAAGGCCAAGGAGGAGCTCGACCGGATCGTCAAGGACGGCGAGGCCGGTGAGGACGAGGGCACGCGCGGCGAGAAGGAGCTGGAGAACCTCACGCACCGCTACACGGCCCAGATCGACGAGCTGGTCAAGCACAAGGAAGCCGAGCTCCTCGAAGTTTGAGAGGCTGTCTTGCAACTGTGGTTCGCGGCTGCCGGGCCGCCTTCGCCGGTGGCGCCCGCGTGGCCGGGTGGCCGCCGCCCGCTCCCGGTGGCCGCGTGGTCCCGCGCCTTCGGCGCGCCGGCCGTTGGCGGGCCGTGGTGACGACCAGCCGGCGCGAAGGTGAGTCCTGGATGTCCGCTGCCGCACCGGACCCGCCCTCGCGTCCTTCCCGGGCTGGCCGGGACCTGCGCGCGGCGATCGCGGTGGGCGTGGTGCTCGGCGCCGCGATCATCGTGTCGCTGCTGAGGTTGCGGCAGTTGTTCATCGGCATCGTCGCGGTGGCCGCGGCGGTGTCGACCGTGGAGCTGGCGGGCGCGTTGCGCCGCGGCGCAGGCATCCGGGTTTCGCTGCTGCCGGTGCTGGCCGGTGGCCAGCTGATGGTGTGGTTGTCCTGGCCGTTCGGCCTGCGCGGTTTGCTGGTCGGTTTCGCGATCACCACGCTGGCTTGCCTGGCGTGGCGGTTCCGGCTGGGCGTGGACGGTTATCTGCGCGACGTGTCGGCTTCGGTGCTCACCGCTGCTTATGTGCCGATGTTCGCGGCGTTCGCGGCGATGCTCGCGGTGCCGGAGGACGGGGCGTTCCGCGCGTTGTGCTTCATGATCGGCGTGGTCGCTTCGGACACCGGCGGCTACGCGGCCGGGGTGCTGCTGGGCAAGCACCCGATGGCTCCCTCGATCAGCCCGAAGAAGTCCTGGGAGGGTTTCGCGGGCTCGATGCTGACCGGCACCGTCGCGGGCGGGCTGTCGGTCTCGCTGATGCTGGGCGGGCATTGGTGGCAGGGCGTGTTGTTCGGCGCCGCGCTGGTGTGCAGCGCAACGCTGGGCGACCTGATGGAGTCGGTGATCAAGCGCGATCTGGGGATCAAGGACATGGGCAACCTGCTGCCCGGTCACGGGGGCTTGATGGATCGGATGGATTCGCTGCTCCCGTCGGCGGTGGTGGCCTGGATGGTGCTGTTCTGGCTGCTGCCGCAATGAATTCGCCGCCCGCGCCGAAGATCACCCCGAGTCCGAACATCTGGCGCTGGCCGGACCTCTACGAGCTGGAGAACCGGGCGCAGGACTCGACCGGCGCGCTGTGGGAGGCGCTGCGCGGGCACTGCGATTGGGCGGGCCGCGACGTGGTGGACATCGGTTGCGGCGACGGTTTCCACCTCGAGGTGTTCGCCGCTTCGGCCCGTTCGGTGGTCGGCGTCGAACCGCATCCGCCGCTGGCGCGGCGGGCGCGAGAACGGGTCGCGGGACGCGCGGGGGTGGACGTGCGGCAGGCCCCGGCGCAGCGGCTGCCGTTGGCGGACGCGGGCGCGGACCTGGTGCACGCCAGGACGGCATACTTCTTCGGCCCCGGCTTCGAGCCCGGATTGGCGGAGGCTGAGCG
>NZ_JAFRFW010000317.1:0-11557 GCF_017434145.1 Saccharopolyspora sp.
CCGGCCGGGGCGGTCAGCTCCAGCGGGCCGGAGCGGACCCGGTGCGCGTGCTCGCTCAGCTGCGGGGCGCGGCCGCCGGGGTGCCCGGGGCGCAGCTCGCGGGAGGCTTCTTCGCCGATCAGGGCGCGCCGCTTCGCGTTGTAGCCGGGGTCGAGCAGTTCGGCGATGGTGACCTCGGTGCGGTCGCCGTACCAGGCTTCGCGGTCGGCCATCGCGAGCTTGGTGCCTTCGATCAGCGTGTGCAGGTACTCCGGGCTCGCCGGGTCGAGTTCGTCCGGCAGCAGCGCGAGCTGCTGCAACAGCACCGGGCCCTGGCTCCACAGACCGGCTTTGCACACCGTCCAGCCGTCCCGCTGGTAGCTCACCGGCTGCTCGTAGGAAGCGGTGAACGCGGCGATGTCCTCGCCGGTGAGCGTTCCGGCGTGCCGCTCGCCTGAACTGTCCATGGTGGACTGCGCGGCGGCGCCGGCGAGTTCTTCGGCGATGAATCCTTCGCGCCACACGCGCCGGGCGGCGTCGATGCGGGCTTCGCGGGAGGGGCCGGTGGCTTCGGCGAGGACTCGGCGCCACGTTTCGGCCAGCGCCGGGTTGCGCAGCAGCGCACCGGGCGCGGGTGGCTTGCCGTCCGGCAGGTACAGCTGCGCCGACGAGTGCCATTCGGTCTTGAACAGCTCCTGCACGACCTCGATGGTCTGCCCGATCCGCGCCACCGCCGGGTAGCCGCCAGCCGCGTAGCCGATGGCGTACTTCAGCAGTTCGGCGAGCTCTTTGGTGCCGTGGTCGCGCAACAGCAGCAGCCAGGCGTCGAACGCGCCGGGCACCGCCGATGCCAGCGGTCCGGTGCCGGGCACCAGATCGAGCCCGAGGCCCCGGTAGTGCTCGATCGTCGCTCCCGCCGGGGCGGGTCCTTGCCCGCACAGCACGACCGGCTCGCCACCTGCGGGCGCGAAGATGATCGGCACCTCGCCCGCGGGACCGTTCAGGTGCGGTTCCACCACGTGCAGCACGAAACCGGCGGCCACCGCCGCGTCGAACGCGTTGCCGTCGTCCTCCAGCACCGCCATCGCGGTGGCCGAGGCGAGCCAGTGCGTCGAGGCCGCCATGCCGTGGGTGCCTTGCAGGGTCGGTCTGGTGGTGAACAACCTGGTCCTTCCGCCGAACGGGTCATCGACAGTGAACACCACAGGCCTGCGCCGCGTCCAAGGTCGCGTCCCGCTCACGAATTCGACCGCCGCCTCAGCCGCCGATGCTGATGCCGAAGACCTCGAGCACCGTGTAGATCCCGAGCACCGTGATCGCCGCGCTGCTGACCACCAGCGCCGCCGTCAGCCAGGGATTGGCGCGGAACCGCCGGTCCACTTCGGTGCTGCGCAGCCGCCACACCGCGACGACCACGGCGAGCAGGAACACCCCGCTGCCGACCCCACCGATCTGCACCATGAGCACCGGCTCCTGCACGAACAGGTAGCACAGCGCCCACAACGGCGGGAACACCGTGGTCAGCAGCCGGACCGTGCGCTGGCGGACACGGGTGTCGTGCCAGTCGATGACGCCGAGCAGGCCGAGCGCGTTGGTCCACAGCCGGGGCACGCTCGCCGACGATCCGATCGCGGTCGAGCCGAGCACGGCGATCGCGCCGAACAGGAACAGGTACTGCGCCCACGAACCCAAGGTGTCGGTGTAGATCCGGGACAGCGTGGTGATCATGTCGTTGCCTTCGGGCACCAAGCCCTGCGGGTTCAGCACCGACGCGCCGATCACGTAGAACGAGAGCGTGCACAGCGTGCACACCAGCCACGAGACCAGCACGTCCAGCCGCATCACGCGCAGCCAGCCTTCGGCGCGGCGGGCGCGCTGCTCGGTGCCGTCGTCCGGCCCGGTCCAGCGCGCGTAGCCCTTCTCCAGGCACCAGTAGGTGTAGGTGGTCATCTCGTCGGCGCCGACTCCGGTCAGGCCGAACATCGACACGGCGATGCCGATCGTTCCGGCGGGTACCTGCAGGCTCAGTCCCTCGCCGAGCTCGGCGAGGCCGTACGCGAACGGTGTCAGCGGCAGGGCCAGCGCCAGCGAAACGGTCGCGATGGTGAACACGACGACCGCCGCGACCGCGCTGCGCTCGACGACGCTGTAGCGGCCGCTGCGCAGCAGCAGCACCAGTCCCGCGGTGACCAGCACCGTCCAGATCAGCAGCGACGGGAAGCTCAGCGCCGCGCCGTGGATCGGCCACAGGATCGAGCAGGCGGCCGCGACTCCGCCGATGATGCCGCCGCGTTGCAGCATCTTGCTGAAGTCCATGCCGATCCACAACCAGTTGATCCAGCTCACCGGCCCGATACGCGGCCCGACCTGGCGGTAGCCCTGCAGCGCGGTCTTGCCGGTGAGGATGGTCCAGCGGGCCAGCTCCATCTGCACCCAGACCTTCACCGCGGCGCTGATGATCACCAGCCACAGCAGCGCGAAACCCGCGCGGGCGCCGAGCGAGGTGGTCACGATCAGCTCGCCGGAGCCGACCACCGCGGCGGAGAGCACCAGGCCGGGACCGAGGTGCCGCAGCCGTCCACCGAACGTCGTCGGCGCCTCCCGCGCGTCTTCCGGCCGCAGCACGTACGGATCCGCCGGCGCGGCGTCCGGGTCGGTCGTCGTTGCCATGTCGGTCCTTTCTCTCCCCCGGCGGCTTTCCGAGTGAACGGACCGTTCGACCGATCTATTGGGACCGGCAGTCCGTTCACTCGGCTCAGGTCAGGCTTCGCGCAGGGGTGGCTCGCCGTGCAGGACGCGGGCCACGTCTTCGGCGACCAGCGCGCCCATGTTGTGGTTGGCCTGGTGGCTGCACGCGCCCAAGTGCGATGTGAGAACGACGTTCGGGGCGGTCAACAGCGGGTTGCCTGCCGGTGGTTCGACGGAGAACGCGTCGATCCCGGCGGCGCCGAGGTGGCCACCGGTCAGCAGTTCGGCCAGCGCGGACTCGTCGACGAGTCCGCCGCGGGCGGTGTTGACCAGCACCGCGCCCTGGCGCATCGATGCCAGCGCCTCCCGGTCCAGCAGCGGACCGTCCTGGGAGCCCGGCAGGTGCAGGCTCAAGAAGTCCACTTCGGACACGCATTCCTGGAAGGAGACGCCGCGAACACCCTGCGCTGCAAAGGATTCCGCGCCCAAGTAGGGATCGTGCGCGACGACGTCCATGCCGAACGCGCTCGCGTACCCGGCCAGCAGCCGCCCGATGCGGCCGAACCCGAGCACGCCGAGCGTGCGGCCGTGCAACTCCGGCCCGAACAACTTCGGCCAGCCGCCCTCGCGCACCGCCGCGTGCGAACCGCCGATGCCGCGCGCGGCGGCGAGCATGAGCCCGAACGCCAGCTCCGCCACGGCCCGCGAGTTGCTGCCTGGCGCGCACACCACGCGGATACCGCGCTTCCGCGCAGCGGCGACATCGATGGTGTCCACGCCGACGCCGTGCTTGGCCACGACGCGCAGTTTCGGTGCTGCGTCGAGAAGTTCCGCGCCGATGTCGTCCATGCCGACGATCAGCGCCTCGGCGTGCGGGATGCGCTCGCGCAGCTCTTCCGGCGGCATGATCTTGTCCGGATGCGGGCGGGACACTTCGCCGGCCGCTTCGAGGATCCGCCACGGCTCGGTGGAGAACCGGCCGAAGGTGGGAGTGGTGATCAAGATCGTCATGCGGCCTCCGAGGCCCAGCCGGGGTGCAAGCGCACGTGCTTGATCGCCCGGCGGAAGTGGGTGAACGCGATGTGCAGCTGCCCGTCCGCGGTCTGCGCGATCGACGGGTAGGACAGCTCCCGGTTGCGCCCGTCGCGGGAGTCGTTGGTCATGCAGTGACCGTCGCCGGTCTCGATGTCGCGGCGCACCGGCCAGCTCCTCCCGCCATCGGTGGAGATCGCCAAGGTCAGCGGTGCGCGCGGCGCTCCCCAGAACGCCGGTCCCGGGTGCGGTTGGCCGTCGCTCTCGCCGTCGATCTCGTCGTAGAGCGAGGTGCGGCGGTCGGTCGCGTCGGCGGCGCTGCTGTTGTTGAACACCAGCGCCACGGAACCGTCGTGCAGTCCGGCGGCCTGGATGGAGGAGTTGTTGTTCGGCAACTCGGTCGGTTCGGGCTCGCTCCAGCAGGCTCCGTCCGCGGATCGGCTCAGGTGGATGCGATCGGCCTGCCTGCGGCGGAACAGCGCGAGCAGGCTCCGGTCGGCCAGTTCGACGATGTTCATGTGCACGCAGCCGGTGCTGCCCGGGACTTCATGCGCAGTCCAGGTCCGGCCGGCGTCGTCGGAGACGAGCACCGCGCTGCTGTCGTCGTCGCCGACCCAGCGGCCGGTGGCCGGTCGCGGGCAGCGGAACACCGGCAGCAGCCAGCGTCCGGAATTCAGCACGACGACGGGCTGGCGCACGAAGACCCCGCCACCGGCCGACGCAGGCACCAGCGTGCGGGCCGGTCCCCAAGTGCGGCCGTCGTCACCGGACGTGCGCACGCGGACTTCGGCGGTGTCTTGGTCTCCGGCGTGCTGGGCGGTGTGGAGCAGCCACAGTTCGCCGCCGGGAGCGTTGAACAGCACCGGGTTCTGCTCGGAGCGCTCCGGGTCGTCGGAAACCCGCACCGGATCGGCCCATTTTCCCGCGCTGAAGCGGGAAAACCACACGTCGATGTCGGACATGCCTTCCTGCGTACCGGAGAACCACGCGCAGCCGAGGTCCCCGCCCGGCAGCGGCATCAGGTTGGCCGCGTGCGACTGCACGTCCGGTGCTGGCAGGAACGCCTCCTGCCGATCCCCGCTCATTCGCCCGCCACCTTCAGGTGTTCGGCGGCGACTTGTTCCAGGTGCACCAGGTCGGATGCGACGCTGGCGAAGGTGTAGCCCTCGGCGAGCCGTCGCGCGGCGAGTTCGCCGTTGGCGGTGTGGATTCCCGCGGCGACACCGGCCTTTTCGGCGGCTTTGCGCACGGTGGCGACCGCGTCCTCGAAGACCTCGGAGACCGCCGGATCGCCGGGGAACGCTCCGCCCACGGCCAGGCACAAGTCCGACGGTCCAACGTAGACACCGTCCAAGCCCGGCGTCGCGCAGATCTCCTCGACGTTGGCCAAGCCCTTCGGCGTCTCGATCATCGCGAGCACGACGGTCGCCGCATCGGCATCAGCCGGTTTCGGCCCGATCCGCAGCCCCGAGCGCATCGGGCCGTAGGAGCGCCCGCCGCGCGGCGGGTAGCGGGTGGCGTGCACGGCAGCCGCGGCGTCCTCGGCCGTGTCGATCAGCGGCACGATCACTCCGGCGGCACCGGCGTCCAGCGACCGGCCGATCGCGGTGAGGTCGGTGGCTTCCACCCGCACCAGCCCGGCCGAGCGGCCGCCGGCGTCGATGGCCATCATCCCGTCGCGGATGCCCGAGTAGCCGACCAGGCCGTGCTGGCCGTCGATGGCCACGTAGTCGTACCCGAGGCGCGCGATGCGCTCGGTGGCGACCGGGGCGTCCAGCACCGCCCAGTAACCGACGGTCCTCTCCCGGCCGCGCAGCTTGGCGGCGAACTCGGCGGCGATCATGTTGCTCCTTCGGTTCGTTGTGTCCGTATCGGACGCTGTGGATCGAGTCGAGGTCTCGGAGTTCGGCGCTGAGCGGCTCAGCGGTTGTACGCGGGCATCGGGCCGTTGAGCCAGGCACCGACCTCGTCGCAGGCACGCACCACGTCCGCGGGCAGCGGCCCGGCTTGCACGGCCGCGATGTTGGCTCGCAGGTGCTCCACTTTGGACCCGCCGAGCAGCAGCGATCCCGTCGCGGGACGGTCCAGCAGCCACCGCAGCGAAAGCTCGGTCAGCTCCAGCCCCGCGTCCCCGGCGATCGCCGAGAGCCGGTCCACCGCCTCGAACAGCGACGCGTCCCAATAGCGCTTCTTGTACATCGCGGCCAGCCGCGAATCATCGAACCGGCCACCGGCCGGGGCCTGGTCGAAGCGGTGCCGCCCGGTCAGCAGCCCGCCGCCCAGCGGGTTGTAGACCATGGTGCGCAGCCCGGTCGTCGCCGCGAACTCGGCGTATTCGGCTTCGATCCGCCGGGCCAGCAGGTTGTAGAGCTGCTGCGCGACGACCGGCCGCGGCGCGCCGGTGCGGTCGGCGGCGTGGTTGAGTTCGGCGATCTGCCAGGCGGCGAAGTTGGACACGCCCAACTCGCCGATCTTGCCTTCGGCGACGAGTTCGGCGACCGCGCCCAGCGTCTCCTCCGGAGCGGTCGAACGGTCCGGTTGGTGCAGGTAGAACAGGTCCACGTGCGACACGCCCAACCGGCGCAGGCTGCCTTCGACGCTCGCGCGCAGCCCCTTCGCCGACAGCGGTGCGTGCTCCCCGGCGTCCGGATGCGGCATCCCGGCCTTGGTCGCCAGCGCGATGCGTTCCCGCCGCGCAGGCAGCAGCTCCCGCAGGATCTCCTCGGTCTTCCCGCCCGCGTAGCCGTTCGCGGTGTCCACACTGGTGATTCCCGCTTCCAGCGCCGCGTCCAGCATCCGCGCCGCACCGGATTCGTCCACTGTGTCCCCGAACGTCATGGTGCCCAGCACCAGGCGGTTCTCGGAAGTCATGCGTGCACTCTCCGTTCGGTCGTGAGCAGATCGCGCGGTTTGCGCCCGCGCATCGCGGTCGGGTCCAGCGCGGCACTGCGCAAGTCCCGGGTGTAGGGGTGTTGCGGGCTGTTGAGGACGTGCTCGGTCGGCCCGTGCTCGACGACGCGTCCTCGGCGCAGCACCAGCACTTCGTCGGTGATTTCCCGGACCACGCCGAGGTTGTGCGAGATCACCAGGTATGTCAGGCCGTGCTCGCGCTGCAACTCCCGCAGCAGCGCGAGCACCTGCGCCTGCACGGAGACGTCCAGCGCGCAGGTGGCCTCGTCGCACACGAGCACCTCGGGATGGCTCGCCAAAGCGCGCGCGATCCCGACGCGCTGGCGCTGGCCGCCGGAGAACTCGTGCGGTCGCCGGTGCAGTGCGCTGCTGGGCAATCCGACCTGGTCGAGCAACTCCGCGGCCCGGCGGTCGCGCTCGGTCCTGCCGCGCACGCCGCGGATCCTGAGCGGTTCGCCGACGATCTCCGCCGCGCTCAAGTGCGGATCGAGCGAGCCGTACGGGTCCTGGAAGACCATCTGCACGCGATGCCGCAGGGGCCGCAGCCTGCGTTCCCCGAGACCCGCGATGTCCGTGCCGTCCAACAGGATCCGCCCGGAAGTCGGCGTGTTCAGCCGCACCAGCGAGCGCGCGATGGTGGACTTGCCGGAACCGGACTCGCCGACGATGCCCAGCGTCCGGCCTTTCCGAACCGCGAAGCCCACCTCGTCCACCGCGCGGAAAACCCCGCCGGGCGCGCGAAATTCGACCACGAGGTCCTGCACTTCGAGCAATGCTGCGGTCATCGGCGCTCTCCGTCCCACGATCCCAACCGCGGCACCGCGTCCAGCAGCGCGCGCGTGTAATCCTCGGCCGGGTCCTCGACGATCCGCTCCACTTCGCCGCTTTCCACGAACCGGCCGTGACGCATCACGTGGATGCGATCGGAGACCAGCCGCGCCACCCCGAGGTCGTGAGTGATCATCAGGATGCCCGCACCGGTGTCCTGCTGAACCTCCATGAGCAGGTCGAGCACCCCGGCCTGCACGGTCACGTCCAGCGCGCTGGTCGGCTCGTCGGCCACCAGCAGCCGAGGTTCCCCGGCCAGCGCGATGGCGATCAGCACCCGCTGCAGCATCCCGCCCGAAAGCTGGTGCGGGTACTTCCGCAACTGGCTGCCGGGTTCCGGAATGCGCACCTGCTCGAGCAGGTCCCGCGCACGCCGCTTGGCCTGCGAGCGGGACGCGCCGCGCAGCCGGACGGCTTCGGCGAGCTGGCTGCCGACGGTGTGCACCGGGCTCAGCGCGGTCATCGGATCCTGCGGGATCAGCGACACTCCGCGTCCGCGCAGCGACGCAGCAGCATCCGGTTCCGAAACCACGTCCCGGCCCTGCAGCAACGCCCGTCCGGAAAGCACCGCCAGACCCGGCGGCAACAGCCGCAGCAGGTTGAGGGCGGTGGTGGACTTGCCCGAACCGGACTCGCCGATGAGCGTCACCGTTTCGCCCGCGGCCAGGCCGAACGAGATGCCGTCCACCGCGCGGACCACGCCGCGCCCGGTGATCAGCTCGACTTGCAGATCGTCCACTTCGAGCAGTTCAGGCATCATCCGACCCCGTTCCGCGCGGTGCCTTCGGTTCCCGGTCGCGCAAGCCGTCGCCGAGCAGGTTCACCCCGACCACCAGCAACACGATCACCAGGCCGGGCAGCGTGACCATCCACCACGAGGTGGTGATGTAGTCCTGGCCATCGGAGATGATGCGGCCCCAGGTGGCGAACGGCCGCTGCGGACCGGCGCCGAGGTAGCTCAGCGAGCTCTCCAGCAGCACCGCCTGCGCCAGCAGCAACAGCACGACCAGCGTCACCTGCTGCACGATGTTCGGCAGAACGTGCCGCAGCAGCACGGAAATCCGGTGCAGGCCGAGCATCCGCGCCGCCTGCACGTAGGGTTTCTCCCGCTCCACCACGACCAGCGAGCGGGCGAGCCGCGCGACTTCCGGCCATTGCGCCACGGCGATCACCGCAGTGATCACCGGCACCGACGGGCCGAACAGCGCGATCACCAGCAGCAGCATCATCAGCAGCGGCAACGCCATCTGCGCTTCCAGTGCGCGGGAGACCAGCGCGTCGATCCAGCCGCCGAAGAACCCGGCCAGCGAGCCCAGCGCGATCCCGATCAGCCCGGAGACCACCACGGCCAGCACTCCGATCAGCAGCGAAACCTGACCGCCGTGCAGCACCCGCGCCAGCAGGTCGCGGCCGAGCTGGTCGGTGCCGAACAGGTGGCCGCCCACCAGCGGCGGCAACCGGCGCTCTGCGAGGTGTTGCTCGTTGGGCCCGGGAATCGGCAGCACGTTCGCCAGCGCCACCGGCAGTACCACCAGGAGCGTGCAGACCACTCCGATCCACAGCTTCGCTCCGGCCGCGCGGGCCCGCCGCGCGGTCGACGACCGCGACAGCTGCCGCGCGGTGACCCGGCTCGGACGCTCCAATGTGGACTCGCTCATGCCGCCACCGCCTTGCCCAGGCGCACCCGCGGGTCCAGCAGCGGGTAGGCCAGGTCGACGAGCAGCTGCACCAGGATCGCCAACGCGGAGGTGACCAGCACAGCCGCCTGGATCAGCGGGTAGTCGCGGGTTTCCAACGCCCGCACCACCAGCGAGCCGACTCCGGGCCAGGCGAACACGACCTCCACGACCACGACGCCGTTGAGCATCGCGGCGAACCTCGTGCCCAGCGCCGTCAGCACCGGGATCGCCGAGTTGGCGATGGCGTAGCGCCACACCAGCCCGCGCTCGCCGATGCCGCGCGAGCGCGCCGCCACCAGGTAGGGCGCGGTGAGGTTGCCCGCCATCTCGCGGCGCACCAGCCGCGAGATCAGCGCGATCTGCAGCACCGCGGCGGTCAGAGTCGGTAGCACCAGGCCGGACCAAGTGGTGAACCCGGATGCGGGCAGCACCGGCACCAGCACGGCGAAAACCGTCAGCAGCATGATGCCGCTCCAGAACTCCGGCATCGACTGCCCGGCGATGGTCAGCACGTTCGCGCCCACTTCGCGGCCGCTGTCGGCACGGCGGGCCATCCACACGCCCAGCGGCACCGCGACGAGCATCGTCACCGCGATCGCGGAGAACGCCAGCGTCGTCGTGTAGGGAACGCGGGAGAGCACGACGTCGAAAGCCGGTGCCTGGAACGAGTAGGAGGTGCCGAGATCGCCGGTCGCGAGTCCACGCAGGAATCCCCAATACTGCTGAAGAATCGGATCGTCGAGGCCGAACTGCTCGCGCACCTGCGCCAGTTCCGCCGGGCTCGCGGTCGGTCCCGCGTAGGCCGCGGCTGGGTCTCCGGGCGCGAGCCGGATCAGCACGAACACGACGGAAACCATCAGCAGCACCGTCAACGCGCTCTGTCCGATGCGGCGCAACAAGTAGCCGGTCACGGTGTGCTCACCCCGGCCGCCGCGAGTTCGTAGGAGTTCGTCGGCTCCAGGCTCAGGTCCTGCACGCGCGCCCGCTGGGCCAGCACGACGCGCGGAACGAACGCCCACAGGCACGGCCAGGTGTTCCACACTTCGCGCTGTGCACGGGAAACCAGCTCATGCCGCATCCGTGGATCCACTTCGGACGTTGCACGGCGGATGAGTTCCGCGATGTGCGGGAACACGTATCCCTGGTAGGTGTCCCGGCTGCGTTCGTCTTCCGGTGTGCTGCCGAACATGCCCTGCAGCGCAGAGGCCGCCAGCGCGGTGGGGGTGCTGAAGCCGTTCCCGATGACGTCCCAGTCCCCGCCGCGACCCTGGCGCCACTGCGAAATGTCGCCGCCCGGCTCGAACTGCTGCAACTCCGCGCGAACGCCGACCTCCCGCAACATCTGCAACACGGCTTCCATCACCATGGTGTCGTTGGGGAATTCCCCGGTCTCCCAGATGATCCGCAGCTTCAGCTCACCGTCGCGCACCCCGGCGGCGGCGAGTTCTTCCCGGGCGCGCCGCGGGTCGTGGACGTACTCGCCGGTGCGCACCGCTCCGGCCAGCGTGTCCGGCACCGGTCCGGTCGCTTGCGCCACCGACCCGGTGAAGACGTCGTCGACCAGCTGGCGCCCGTCGATGGCGAAGGTCAGCGCGCGCCGCACCCGCGGGTCCGACAGCGGATGCCCCGCCGGTTTCCGGAAGTTGTAGAAGAGCTGGTTGATCCGGGTTCCGCCGGTGGTCTGCATCCGCACCTGCGATAAGCCGCGCAGCTGGTCGGCCGAATCCGGCGAGAGCGTGTCGATCACATCGACCTCACCGCTGCGCAGCGATACCACCCGGTTCGATTCCTCCGGCAGGAAGCGGACTTCGACCCGGCGGGTTCGTGGTGGTGTGCCCCAATACCGCGGATTCGCGGCGAGTGAGTAATCCCCCGTCCCGCGGTTGGCGGCGGTGACCACGTACGGGCCGCTGCCGACGCCGTCCTGCAACTCCTCCGGCCGGTTGGCCGCGGCCGGGGTGATGAGGATGTTCGCCATCAGGTAGTCCAGAGTGGGCAGCGGATTCATGCTGCGCAGCAGGAAAGTCCGCGCATCGAGCGGGACGACCTCCGGCCACTCCTGGAAGAAGGTCGCGAGGAACGAACCGTTGACGCTCCGGTACATCTCCAGCGCCGTGGCCACATCGGCGACGGTGACCGGAGTTCCGTCCGAATAGCGCACTCCCGCGCGCAGCCGAACCGTCCACTCGGTCGGGGCGGTGAGTTCGAACCGCTCGGCCAGCACCGGCCGCGGGGTCAGGTCGGGGCCGATGCGGGTGAGGGCTTGGCGCACCGCGCGCTGCACGGTCACCGCCGCCTCGAACTGGTTGAGCTTGTTGTCCAGCGAGACCAGCGAACGGTTCAGCGCCAGGACGAGCGTGTCCCCGCCCGGGCTGCCGGTCGGTCCCGCGCAGGCCCCGAGCGCCCCCAACGCGCCGAGACCGCCCGCGGCGGCACCGGCG
>NZ_JAFRFW010000318.1:0-2399 GCF_017434145.1 Saccharopolyspora sp.
CAGCGGACGGCAGGCCCCATCCCCAGGGGAGCCCGTCGTCCACGGGTGCCCTGCGGCACCCGGGTCAGGCGCGCACGTGGTCCCCGAGCACCGGCCGCACCAGTTCGCGCAGGTCCGGCGACGGTTCGATGCCCAGCTCCCGATCCAGCAATTGCGCGTAGCGGCGGTAGTGGCGCAGCGCCTGCGCGGGATTGGACTGCTTGAGCAGCACCCGCACCACCGCGCAGTGCGCGGTCTCCCGGAACGGCTCGACGACCGTGGCGGCCTGCGCCACTTCCAGTGCGGTCGCCAGCTGGCGGGACTGCACGAGCCGTTCCGCGGCGATCTCCAGCGCATGCACCTGGACCTGCTGCAACCGCTCCCGCTCGGCCAGCACCCAGTCCTCGTACCAGCCCGGCAGCAGCGGGTCGTGCCGCGCGAGGGCGTGCCCGATCCCGGCCCAGTCCGAGATCGGCTCCGCGGCGTCCTGCTGCAACAACCGCTCCCCCGTGGTGATCAGTTCGTGCACGTCCACCACCACCTGCGGGCCGAGCTCGATCTCCGCACCGCTGCCTTCGATGGCCCCCTGCACCCGCCTGCGCACTCGCCACAGCGTGGTGCGCAGGTTCGCCAGCGCGCTCTGGTCGTCGTTGTCCGGCCACAGCACCCCCGCGACGAAGTCCCGCTGAGTCCGCCCCCGCAGCGCCAGCAACGCCAGCAGCCGCTGCCCGCTGCTGGACATCGCCACCCCGGCACCGTCCCGGTGCAGCGACCATCCGCCGAGCAGATCCAGTCGCAAGGGCTGCGGGATCGGACGCACAGGTCCCTCGTTCATGACTCCCCCTTCTGCCGAGCAAGACCGGCCGCGCCCGCGGGCGGGACCCGTCACCGGTGCCGTCGGGGACGCGACGGCAAGCCGTTACACCACTACCCAGCGTGATGTCTGTGCAGGTCAGGGCGTTTTGGCCGCGCCACGATGCGCGAGTTGCGCACGATGCCGCGGCTGGTGCCTGGGGTGCTTGCGGCGGTGCCAGAGGAACACCTTGCGGCCGGTGCGGAGCAGGAACGCCGTCGCGCCGAGCCACGGCAGCAGCACCACCACCAGCGAGACGATCGCCAGCACTCCGGCCAGCGTCTGGCCCTGTCCGAGACCGGCGACTCCCGCGTCCCAGAAGCTCCGCCCCCGCGTCAACGCGGTCTCCAGGTAGCGCGGCACCCGTACCAGCAGCGACACCATGGCCAGGCCCAGCACCGGTACGACCACCATCACCCAGGCCGTCACGATCATGCGCACCCGCGGACGCAGTGCCCCGCCGGCGGGCTGTCCGGCCAGCCGGTGCTTGCCCGCGAGCCGCTGCAGGAACGGCCGCACGTGCGCGAACAGGTTCGGCACGCCGACCAGGTCGCCGAGGATGTAGTACCCGTCCAGCCGGATCAGCGGCAGCAGCTGCTGGAGCATCTGTATGTGGCTGAGCACGATGAACACCATCAGCGGCGGGAAGTGCGTGGCCCAGAAGAGCCCCGCGGCGCCCAGGATGAAGATCGCGTTGAAGTACAGCCCACCGAGGTCGGTGCGCAGCCTGCCCGCTCGGTCCAGCCGGTAGGCGTCCGTGACATTGGTGTAGAAGGCCGGGATCACCAGCAGGATCCCGACGCCGATGGAGCCCGGCCGCGCTCCCCCGTAGCGGCAGGCGGCGGCGTGCCCGGTCTCGTGGAAGAACGTGGAACCGATCACCAGCGCCATCACCGTCAGCACCTGAGCCGGATCGCCGACCGCGCGGTGGAACGCCGGATCCAGCGCGCCCGAACTCACCAGCGCGACGTCGACGACCACCAGCGCGCACAGCACCGCCACCACCAGCGCGGGCTGGAACAGCGGCGCCAGCACGGCGGCCAGCGGACGCACGAACCGCGCGGGCAGCAGCACGCCGCGCATCGCGAGCGCGATCAGCGGGTCGGCCCGCGGTGCTTTCGCCACCGGCTCGGCCAGGGTGGCCACGCCGAGTTCGTGCAACTTGTCGTTGATCAGGTACTCGACGCCGGGAACGGACACCTGCTTGCCGCATTCGGCGGTGATCCGATCGGCGATCTGGCGCAGCGTCCGGTGCCCGTCGATCTGCTCGGTCACCCGGTACAGGAGTTCGGACACCAGGACCATCTGGCCGTCGGCGCGGGAGAGCAGGTAGCGCGGTTCGGCGTAACCGGCACCTTCGTACCGCCCGCACAGCGAAATGCCCTCGGCCCTTACCGGTACCGCGTGCTCGTCGGTGGGATCGGCGCCGCCCGCGGAACCCGCGGGATCGGTTCCGGGGCGCTGGACGGACGCGGTCCCGGACTGCCCGGCCTCGGTGGCTTCTGACATGGGGTTCCCCTCTTGGCAAACCGGCCGGGGACGGGAAGACCCGTCCCCGGCGGGCCGG
>NZ_JAFRFW010000319.1:0-1778 GCF_017434145.1 Saccharopolyspora sp.
CGGGGTCATGGCTGGACAGAAGCCGACATCGCCGGTCGGCCGGCCGGAATGCTGGAGGTACCGGGCCCGGGAACCGCGGCCAAGCTGGGCGCCGGCGGAGGGGGCGGGGTGCGCAGCCCGGTCGAAGCCGGGATCAGCGCGGAGTCGTAGGCGCCGCCGGGGTGCGGCAGCGGCCCGACCGCGGGCGGTGGCCCCTGCTCGTCCGGCATGCTGACCAGTGCCAGCGCTCCGAGCACGAGGCTGGAGAACACCACGCCCGCCCCGGTTCGCCTGCCGCGCCCGGGCCGTGCCTGCCCGCGGGAGTCGAGACCGGTTTCGCCCAGCGGCGTGCTCGAACCCAGCGGTTGCTGACCGCCGCCCAGCGGCGTGCTCGAACCCAGCGCCGCGCCGGATCCGAAGCGTCCGCGCCGGGCACTGGGGTCGACGGTGACCAGCTGGCCGTCCTCGGTCAGCGCCAGGCCGTCCGGTTGCGCGGGCAGTTCCGCGTTGGAGGGGATGGATTGCAGGGCCTGCAGCAAGCCGGGGGAGACCGACGGCGCGCCCGCGGACTGCACCGCGGCCCGCGCTTGCCGTTGTGCGGTGGCGTCGGCCGCGCAAGCCGGGCACCTGGCGAGGTGGGCGGCCGCGCGGTCGTGGGCGTTGGCGCTGAGTTCGCCGTCCACGAACGCCACGAGCGCGTCCAGCGCGAGGTGCTGCTCGGGCAGACCCCACCCTCGCCGTCCTGTCATGCCGAGTCCTCCCGAGCGTGCGCGCGACGCGCTTCCAGGGTCGCTTTCAACATCTGCCGTCCGCGGTGGATCCTGCTGCGCACCGTACCCAGCTTCACCCCGAGGGTGGTGCCGATCTCCTCGTAGGAGAGCCCTTCCACGTCGCAGAGCACCACGGCGGCGCGGAACTCCGGCGGCAGCTCGTCCAGCGCGGCCTGCAGGTCCGGGTCGAGGTGGGTGTCGTGGAAGACCTGCTCCGGGCTGGGCCCGCTGCTGGGCAGCCGGTCGGTGTCCTCCGGCAGACCTTCCATCCGCAGCCGGGACCGGCGCCGCGCCATGTCCAGGAACAGGTTCGTGGTGATCCGGTGCAACCAGCCCTCGAAGGTGCCCGGCTTGTAGGAGGCCAGCGACCGGAAGACGCGGATGAAGGTTTCCTGGGTGATGTCCTCGGCGTCGTGCTGGTTGCCGGTGAGCCGGTATGCCAGCCGGTAGATCCGGTCGGCGTGCTCCCGGACCACCTCGTCCCAGGACGGCGGCGTCCAGGTCGTCTCGGTGGCTGGTGCCGTCTCGGTGACGGGCCCCGTCTCGGTCACGGGCGCGGTGCCGGCGTGTTGTTCGGCGTGCTGAGCCGGACTCATCGACTGTGTTGGCATCGGACGAGAAGCCACCTCCTGCGGCGGTTGCATCCGGAGAACGAGCGGAGCATCGACGTTGTTCCCGAGCTGCAGCGTTGTTGGCGGGGTACCGGCGGGATCGCCGGCGTGTGCACGGGACATCGGCCCGTCATGCACCACTGTTTCGCGCGCGGGTGAGGCAGGTATGAAAGCGCCCTGAGAGCATCCTGAGAAACCGGTTTTCACTCGATCGGCCCAGCGAGTGGCGGGTGCGGGGAAGAAACGGGCGGCTAACGATGTGCTCGTTCCGCACAACTGAATGCCCTTCAGAGATAATCTTGTTACCCGTGATACCCGAGACGTCGATCGATCCCGGTCCGCTGGACCGGCCGGGCAGGCTGCTCGGTGACGCCGCCGGGCGGCAGGCCGACCTCGAGAAGGCGGGCGACAAGCTCGA
>NZ_JAFRFW010000320.1:0-5406 GCF_017434145.1 Saccharopolyspora sp.
ATTCGGTGCGGCCGGACTCTGGGCGGCCGGACTCTGGGCCGCCGGACTCTGGGCGGCCGGACTCTGGGCAGCCGGACTCTGGGCGGCCGGATTCTGGGCGGGAGGTGGCTGCGCGGGCGGCGGGCCTGCGGGCGGAGCCTGCGGCGCCGGTGGCTGCGCGTTCGCCGGGTTCCCGGCGGGCGGCTGCGCGGTCGGAGCCTGGGCGCTCGGCGGCTGCGCATTCGGAGGTTGGGCGTTCGGGGCCGGACCACCTGCCTGCGGCGGGTTCGGCGGACCGGCGGGCGGCTGCGGAAGCGGCGGCTGCTGCGCCCCGCTCGCGGAATCGGCACCGGGCTCCCGGACCTCTTCCTGAATGGCCCGCATCTGCCCGCTGTCCGAGAGCACCCGGTCGATGATCGCCTGCGGAGCCGTTTCGCTCGGGTCCTCGGCACGCCTGCGGCGCCGGTGGGCGCTGCGCTGCGAGCCACCGCCGTACTCGGCGAGCAGCTCCGCGACGGTGCGCTGGCTCGGGTGCTCCGACCCGCTGTCCCGACTCATCGATCCCACCGTGCCGTTTGCTGGGCTTGCCGTCCAGTTCCCCGATCAGCGTGTGCCTGCGCCGCGGGTGTCGACCCGACCGGTGCAATGGTGCGCATCGCAGTGTGGTCCTCTCCGTTGGCGTGGTCCAGCCGCCGGAGGATGATCCCTTCACGCAGCGCCCACGGGCAGATGTCGAGCTCTTCGACCTGCAGTGCGCGCAGCACCGCCTCGGCGACCAGCGCACCGCTGACCAGCTGGTGCGCGCGGGCGCTGCTCACCCCGTCCAGCGCGGCCAGGTCCGCCGAGGACATCCGGGTGATGAACGCCAGCAGCTGCTGCAACCCGGTGGCGGTGAGCTTGCGCGGCGCCCGCGGACCGGCCGAGGCCGGGGCGGCACCGGTCAGCCGGGCCAGCGAGCGGAACGTCTTGGACGTCGCCACCGCGCGGTCCGGACGCCCGTTCGCGCGGAAGTCCTCGGCGGTCGGCGCGAGCTGCTCGTCCAGCCATTCGCGCAGTTCACCGACCTGCTGCTGGCTCGGCGGATCCTGCGGCAGCCTGGTGCGGTTGACGCGTCCGGCCCCGAGCGGCAGCGAAGCGGCCAGGTCCGGCAGCTCGTCGATGCCGATCGCCATCTCCAGCGAACCGCCACCGATGTCGGCCAGCAGCAACCGCCCGGCCGACCAGCCGAACCAGCGGCGCACGGCGAGGAACGTCAGCCGCGCTTCCTGCTCGCCGCTGAGCACTTGCAGCTCGACACCCGTCTCGTCGTGCACCCGCTGCAGCACTTCCGCGGAGTTCTCGGCTTCCCGGATCGCCGAGGTCGCGAAGCCCATCAGGTCCTCGCAGCCGGTCCGCACCGCCGCGGTTTCGGCTTCCGCGACGGTGCGCACCAGCTCATCGGCGTCGGCCGCGGCCAGTCTGCGCTCCGGGCCGATCCGCTCGGCCAGCCGCAGCACCGTCTTCTCCGAAGTCATCGGGGTCGGATGCGCACCACGAAAGGCGTCCACCACGAGCAGGTGGACGGTGTTTGATCCGACGTCGAGCACCCCTAGGCGCATGTCCGCCAACGTTACCGGCCGCAACCGGGCGGCCGGTCCGGGTGGGGGCGGAAAACCGTTCGAGCCCGGCGCAGCGCCGTTCTCACACCTCGAACTTGTAACCGAGGCCACGCACGGTGACCAGGTACTGCGGTTCCGCAGGGTCCGGTTCCAACTTGGAACGCAGTCGCTTGACGTGCACGTCGAGGGTCTTGGTGTCGCCGACGTAGTCCGCGCCCCACACCCGGTCGATCAGCTGGCCGCGGGTGAGCACCCGGCCCACGTTGCGCAGCAGGTACTCCAGCAGGTCGAACTCCTTGAGCGGCAAGCTGATCTCCTCGCCCGCGACCGTGACGACGTGCCGCTCCACGTCCATCCGCACCGGCCCGGCCTCGAGGGCCTGCGGCAGCAGCTCCTCGGCCTCGCCGCCGCGGCGCAGCACCGCGCGCACCCGCGCGATCAGCTCCCGCGCCGAGTACGGCTTGGTGACGTAGTCGTCGGCGCCGAGCTCCAAGCCGACCACCTTGTCGATCTCGCTGTCCCGGGCGGTGACCATGATCACCGGCACCGCGGAGCGCTGCCGCAACTGCTTGCACACGTCGGTGCCGCTCATGCCGGGCAGCATCAGGTCCAGCAGCACGATGTCCGCGCCGTTGCGGTCGAACTCGTCCAGCGCCTCCTGCCCGGTCGGCGCGACCGCCGCGGTGAATCCCTCCTTGCGCAGCATGAACGCCAGTGGGTCGGCGAAGGACTCCTCGTCCTCCACGATCAGCACCCTGGTCACCGGACTCCTCCCGTTTCGACGGTCGTACTCCCGCTGTCGGTCACGGCCCGGCCCGCACCGCGGTCCCGATCCGCCGTTGCGTGCCGGTCGTGCCCCTGTTCGTCCTCGTCCGCGGGTTGCTCCTGCTCACCGGCTCCGCCGGGTTCGGCCTCCTCCTGCCCGGCGCCGTGCCGCGGAATGCGGAGCGTGAACGTGGAGCCGGTGCCGGGCCTGCTCCACAGCTTCACCTCGCCGCCGTGGTTGGCGGCCACGTGCTTGACGATGGCCAGCCCCAGCCCGGTGCCGCCGGTTGCGCGCGAGCGAGCCGGGTCGACCCGGAAGAAGCGCTCGAACACGCGCTGCTGGTGCTGCGGTTCGATGCCGATGCCCCGGTCGGTCACCGCGATCTCGACGAACTCGCCCGCCATCCGGCGGCTGATCGAGACCGGCGAACCGTGCGGGGAGTACGACACCGCGTTGTCGATCAGGTTGCTCAGCGCGGTGACCAGCAACGTGCTGTCGCCGTCCAGCAGCAGGCCGGTCGGCTCGTCCACGGCGATCTCGATGCCCGCGGACTCCGCGGCGACCCGGGAGCGGCCGAGCGCTTCCTCGATCACCGCGTCGACCTCGACGGTGGTCAGCTCCGGCAGCCGTTCCGCGCCCTGCAACCGGGACAGCGCGATCAGCTCGGAGACCAGGGTTCCCAGCCGGGTCGACTCGTGCAGGATCTTGGTGGAGAAGCGGCGCACCTCTTCGGGGTCGTCGGCCGCGTCCAGCACCGCCTCCGCCAGCAGCGCGAGCGCGCCAACGGGAGTTTTCAGCTCGTGCGAGACGTTGGCCACGAAGTCCCGGCGGGTCGCCTCCAGCCGCACCGCATCGGACTCGTCGCCCGCGTCGATCACGGTGAATCCGTCGCCGAGCGGGCGGACCTCGCCGTGCACCGCCGCGGGCCCCCGCCCGCGCAGCGAGCGGTTGACCGGGGAGAGGTCCACCGCGACCGGTTCCCCGGATTCCAGCGCCTGCCCGGCGGCCGTGCGCGCGCGGACGTCGGCCTGGTTGTCCCGTACGAAGCCGAGTTCGTCGGCGCGCGGGTTGTGCAGCACGACGTCGCCGAAGCGGTTCAGCACGACGATGCCGTTGTCGGTGGCGTGCACCAGCCGCTGCAGCAAGTCGGCGACGGTCGGCCCCGCCGGCCTCCTGGGGGTGCGGTGACTCGTCGCCCGCGCGGCCAGGAAGCCGGCCGCCACACCGATCGCAAGCACGCCGATGATCAGGGCGGTATAGCCCAATGCGGTCACGTCAGCATCGTAAGCAGGCGACGGCGGGGGTGGACCAGCCCGCGAGCTCGATCCGTGATGCCCGTGACACGAACCGGCGAGTTCTTCACCCGCGGTTCACCGTCCGGTGCGCGGCGGTTCAGCCGTGGCCCGGGCTCGCGTCGACGCGGGTGGACGCGGCGGAGCCGGAACGCCCGCGCATCTCCTGTTCGAGTGACCGGCTGCGCGGCTACCGAAGGTATCCGTGCCGCCACCCGGCGCATTGCCCGGCGGCGGCACGGTCCTGCTCGGTTCAGCGGCCCTTCTTCAGCGCCCCTGCTTGGCCACGGCCGCGGCGGCCGACGCGGCGGCATCGGGGTCCAGGTAGGTACCGCCCGGGTTGGTCGGCGCCAGGTCGGCGTCGAGGTCGTAGCGCAGCGGGATTCCGGTCGGGATGTTCAGCCCGGCGATGTCCGAGTCGGAGATCCCGTCCAAGTGCTTGACCATCGCGCGCAGCGAGTTGCCGTGCGCGGCGACCAGCACCGTCCGCCCGGCCCGCAGGTCCGGCACCACCGCGCTCTCCCAGTAGGGCAGCAGCCGCGCCACCACGTCCTTGAGGCACTCGGTGCGCGGCATCTCCGCGCCGAGATCGGCGTAGCGCGGGTCGCCTTCCTGGCTGTACTCGTCGGTCGGCTCGATCTCCGGCGGCGGTGTGTCGTAGGAGCGGCGCCAGAGCATGAACTGCTCCTCGCCGTAGGTCTCCATCGTCTGCTTCTTGTTCTTGCCCTGCAGCGCACCGTAGTGCCGCTCGTTGAGCCGCCAGTCCCGGCGCACCGGGATCCAGTGCCGCTCGGCGGTGTCCAGCGCGATGTTGGCGGTGGTGATCGCCCGGCGCAGCAGCGAGGTGTGCAGCACATCGGGCAGCACACCGGTCTCGCGGAGCAGCTCGCCGCCGCGTTGCGCCTCGCCCTTGCCCTTCTCCGACAGGGGGACGTCGACCCAGCCCGTGAACAGGTTCTCGGCGTTCCAGGTGCTTTCCCCGTGCCGCAGCAGTACCAGAGTCCCGACAGTCATGGCTTCAGGTTATGCCAGGGCGCGCGGCGGGCGTGCCGGGCCGTTCGGGGCGGGCGCTCGGCCCTTCACGGTGGACGCGAATTGATCACGTTGCGCCAGGGGGACACCGTTTCGAGTGACGATCTTCGGGTGCGCGGAGCGACCGCGGCGGCTCGCGGATTTCGTTGCTCTTGTCACCTTACGGTTATCGATTCACCGTGGCGCCGTGACACGTGCGAGCAGGCGATCACTCTGCAGTGCAGGATCTCCGGCCTGCGATTTCGTTGCGTTACGTCCCGTGTCGAATATCACTCGTACGGAGTAATGCGTCGGCCTTGTGGCCAGTGCGTGACTCTGCGAAGTTGTCACTGCTCTCGCTGATCGGCTCCCACGCACTCCCCGATCGCGCGAGAGCGAACGAGCGCGGTTCGTCTCCCCCGTCGATCCGCGCCCCGCCGGGCCTGGGGTGCCCCCCGCCCACTTGGCCCGCTGGCGGGACCCCCACGCGGGGCGGTTCGAGCTCGCGACTCCCCCTCTCTCCCGAGCCGTCCCGCGCGGTCCGCTAGTTCGCAGGCGGACGAATTCCAGCCGCCGTGCCGCTCACACCGCTCTGCTGAGCACGGCGCTGCGCTCACACCGCTGTGCCGAACACGCTGCTCGGCTGATCACACCGTTGTGTCGAGCACGCAGCTGCGTCGCTCAGGAGTCGGGCCGAGCACGCAGCTGGGCCGATCACCGCGCCTCGCCGACCGGGCTCTCCAGCGCCTGCGCGTCGTCC
>NZ_JAFRFW010000321.1:0-2197 GCF_017434145.1 Saccharopolyspora sp.
ATCAGGCGGCGGCCCAGCTCCGCCTCCATCCTCAGCAGCTTCTGCGTCTCGCCCTCCAGCAGGCGCCCGGCCGGGATGCCGGTCCAGGAGCCGACCACGTCGGCGATGTCGTCGGGGCCGACCTCCTCCTCGGCCTCGGACGCCGCCTCCAGGTCCCGCTCAAGAGTGGGGATCTCGCCGTACAGCAACTTGGAGGCGGTGTCGAAGTCGCCGTCGCGCTGGGCGCGTTCGGCCTGGCCGCGCAGCTCGCGCTCGCCGGGGCGCTGCCGGAGCTGCCGTTCGCCTGCGGGCTGGGCACGACGTCGCTGCTGGACGGCGACCTGGTGGCCGAGTCGTTCGTGCCGCGCGGCGGTCATCTCCCGGTGCCGCGCAGCGCTCCGCTGCCGGACCCGGCCCGCGTCGCGGCAGCCACCCCGTCCGCCGAGGACCAGCGCCGCTGGCTCGACCGCCTCACCCGCGTCCACCAGCTGCTGCCAGCTTGATCGCGCACATGCACAATGGTGGACAATTGGTGCATGACATGTCTTTTCGTGACATATACAGTGAAGGCATGACAAGCGCTGCTGTGAAGATGAATCCGCAGGGCCGGGTCTCGATACCGGCGCCTTTCCGGCATGAACTGGGGCTCACACCGGACACCGACCTGGTCAGCTATGTCGAAGACGGACGAGTGGTGTTCGAAGAACGGGAACACCTGATGCGGCGCATCCAGCAGACGGCGCTCAACAGCCGGGCGACAGCTGGATCACCAGTCGACGAGCTGCTCGCAGACCGACGTGCCGCAGCAGCACGCGAAACCGCCGAGACGGAGTCATGAGCATGGTCGTCCTCGACGCTTCGGCAGTCCTGGCGTGGGTATATGCGGAATCGGGGCAAGAAGCGGTCGCCGAACATCTCGACGGGGCGCTGATCAGTGCGGTGAACTGGTCAGAGGTCTTGCAGAAGATCGCTGCCAATGGCGGCGACGCCGACCTTCTCGGCCTGCAGATCGAAGCTCTGGGCGTGGAAGTGATCGCTTTCGGTCGAGACGATTCGCTAGCGACGGCCGCGCTTTGGCCGACGACCCGGGAGGCCGGCCTGTCGCTCGGGGACCGAGCATGCCTGGCACTGGCGCGGCGCCTCGCCGCGCCAGTGCTCACTTCGGACCAAGCTTGGAAACGGCTCGACACCGATGCGGACATCCGGCTGATCCGCTGAGCGGCTTCGAGCTGCCGCGTCAGCGGCGGTGCTTGCGGCGGCGGAGCCAGCGGAACAGCAGCGCACCGGCGGCCAGCACCGCCACCGCGGGCAGCACCCGCTTGAGCACCGGCGTGCCCGCGGTGCCGAGCAGGTCGATCGCCTCGTCGGTCGGCATCGGGCCGCCGGTGACGACCGTGTCCGCGCGATCGGACCGGGCGTGCCTGGCGGCGCTCGACGAGCCGACGGTGTCCGGCTGCTCCCCTGCCGCCTGCTCCCCCGCCGGTGGCGTGACCCGCCACGCCGGGGTGCGGCTGCGCGCTGCTTCCGCGCCCTGCGCAGCCGCCGCCGCGGCGGTGGTGCGCTGCTCGCCCGCGGAGTCCTCGGCCGCCTGCGCGGCTTCGGCCACCTTGTCCGACTCGGTCTTGCCGGAGCCACCCGCCGAAGCCGCGCCCGCGCCCTCGGCGGCGGCCGCCTCACCGGCGAGCTTCTCGGCCAGGTTCGCCGCGAACTGGTTCAGGATCTTGCTGCCGACCTCGGTCATCAGGCCCCGCCCGAGCTGCGCGGGCTTGCCGGTGACCTTCAGGTCGGTGTCCACCTGCGCGGAGGTGCTGCCGCCTTCGGGCGTGAGGGTGAGCGTGACGGTGGCGGCAGCGGTGCCGTTGCCCCGCGAGTCCTTGCCGCTGGCGTCGATGACGACCTTGCGAGCCGCTTCGTCGACCTCTTCGAACGAGCCCTTCCCCTTGTACAGCAAGGAGATCGGGCCGAGCTTCACCTTCACCGAACCGGCGAACTCGTTGCCGTCGGCGCTGCTGAGCGTCGCGCCGGGCATGCAGGGGGCCACCTGCTCCGGGTCGATCATCGCCGGCCACGCCACGTCGACCGGGACCGGGACGGTGAAGTGGTGTTGCATCTGCACGGGAGAAATCCTCCTGGTCCATCGCCGCTTGGGCTCGGCGCGGGGCGAGTTCCGGTCCGCGGGTGCGGCCCGGGCGGGCGGCCCGGCCCCGGCCCCGGCGGG
>NZ_JAFRFW010000322.1:0-2272 GCF_017434145.1 Saccharopolyspora sp.
CAGCCGCTCCGCGCCGAGCACCCGGGCCAGCGTGGAGCCGATGCCGTGGAACATCGGATCGCCGCTGGCCAGCACGCAGATCGCGCGGCCTTCGTACTGCTCGAACAGGCCGGGCAGCGCGGGCAGCATCGGCGATGGCCACTCGACGAGTTCCTGCGCGGGCTCGGGAACCAGGTCGAGCTGGCGGCGGCTGCCGAACAGCACCTCCGCGTCCCGGACGCGCCGCTGGGCCGCCGCGGACAGGCCGTCCCAGCCGTCCGCGCCGATGCCCACCACGTCCACCGGTTTCCGCTGCGCACTCACGCCCGCAACCTCATCACGGCAGCGCGGTCCGGCGCGCTAGGTGGTGCCGAAGCGCACGGCCACGCCCGGCGACCACAGCACGCTGCACGGCGGGCCGGAAACCGGGAAACCGGCTCCCGCCAGCAGCTCGTCCTCGCATTCCAGCAGTTCAGCGCGGTGCAGCGGCCAGGTCGGATGTTCGTTGGGGACGTAGATCGTGCGGCCGTACCAGGGCACGTGCATCCCCCATCGGGCGGTGAGGAAGTGCTCCAGCTTGCTCGGATGCGCGATCCGCTCGCCGACCCGGACGGTGATGTCGCTGCGCAGCCCGCGGATCCGGCGGCGGGTGGTGTAGCGGACCGCGTCGCCGTCGCGGTGCAGGCGCATCGATGCCCACCGGTACGGCAGCCGCAGCGAGGCTCTCGCGATCAGCACGGGTAGCAGCCGCGCGGCCTCCAGCGAACGGAACACCACACCCCGCCGCCCCTGATCGTCCACTGTGTACAGACGGACGTTGGTTTCCGCGAAATCGCCGAAGTACGGGACTCCGAAACCAGGCCCCACCCGGTGCATCCGGAACGGCACCAGCCCGACGTAGGACCGCCCGTCGAACAGGTCCGGCCGGGTGCCCGCGGGCAGCAACCGCGCTACCCGTTCCGGATCGGCCTCCCAGTGCAGGAACGTCAGATCCAGCCAAGACTGGCCCAGCAGCATCCGCCGGATCGGGCGCGGCGCGAGCTCGGTGATCTCGTCCATGCGCGCAACGTACCGGCGGATTCGCCGTTGGCGTGCGGGCGTCCAGTGCTAGCTCGCGGTCGCGGTGTCGCGCTGCTCAGCGGCCGAGGTCGGCGGAGTCCTCACTCCGTGACGCGGCAGAGCGCCTCGCCGTGCGGGATGGAGAACCAGCCGTCGGGGTGCTGCGCCCATTCGCTCCACGCGGCCGAGATCGCGGCCAGGTCCTCGCGGGTCGCGTGGCCGCCTTCGAGGGCTCGACCGGCGATGCGGGAATCCAGGATGCGCTCCGCCCACATGCCGCCCCACCAGGCCCGTTCGTCCGGGCTGGAGTGGCACCAGATCGACGCGCTCGGCGTCACGTCGACGGCTCCGGCGGCGTGCGCCCAGCTGATGATCCGGCGGCCGGCGTCCGGCTCGGTGCCCCCGGCCCGCGCGACCGCCTGGTACACCTCGCGCCAGCGCTCCAGCCGATCGTCCGCGGGCCACCAGATCGCTCCGGAGTAGTCGCAGTCGCGCACCGCGACAACGCCGCCGGGGCGGGTGACCCGCAGCATCTCGCGCAGCGCGGCCACCGGGTCGGTCAGGTGCAGCAGCACCTGGTGGGCGTGCACCACGTCGAACGAGTCGTCGGGGAAGTCCAGCGTGTAGGCGTCGCCGCACCGGAATTCGACGTTGTCCAGGTCAGCGGCGTTGTCCCGGCCCTGGGCCAGCACCGATTCGACCGCGTCCAAGCCGATCACGCCGCCCGGCGCCACCCGCCGGGCGAGGTCGACCGTGATCGTTCCCGGGCCGCAGCCCACGTCGAGCACGGATTGCCCGGGGCGGAGTTCGGCGGCCAGGTGCGGTGCGGAATTGTCCACCGTCCGCCAGTGCTGCGAGCGCACCACGCTTTGCGCGTGGCCCTGGCTGTAGACCTCGTCGGATTCGGTCACGGTCGGCTGGCTCCTTCCCGATGTGCACCCCCGGCTCCCAAAGCCGACGCTGTCTCAAAATCTGAAACAGAGTGCTCAACATTAGAGACACTACGGGTGGCGCTGTCGGGACGGCAAGCAGGAAAGGCGGCCGCGCGGCCATCCGTTGCCGCAACGGATCGGGCGCGCGACGCGTCAGAGGTTGCTGAGCACCCGGGTGGCGGTGATCTCGAGGACCACTCGCCGCGGGTTCGGCCGGGGCGCACGGCCGTAGCGGTGCGTGGCGCGGGATTCCGCGTCGGCGACCGCACCCGGATCGTCCCGGACCACCGCAACACCCTCCA
>NZ_JAFRFW010000029.1:0-1657 GCF_017434145.1 Saccharopolyspora sp.
ACGGGCGACGAGCTGGCCGCCCTGGTGCACGCCGCCGTGCTGGAGGCCGCGATGCGCGCCTGCCGCGCCGGGACGCCGGGCGCGGACGCGGGCACCGCTCCGGTCCTCGAAGTCTCCACGCGCGACAGCCTCGACGACGCCGCGGCGTGGCAGCAGTCGATCCAGCGGGCGCGGCGCTGCGCGCTGCTGCGCGAGGTGGTTCCCGCCTGACCTGCGGTCGTGAGCCGGTGCCCGGGCCGCGGTCGCTCGGATCGACGGCCGCTGCGAACGGATCAGGGGTCCGGCCATCGGCGACCTCGCGTGCGACGGCTACTCCGCCGGATCGTCGCGCTGCTGCTTGGACCGCAGCGCCTTGGCCACGTTGAGGAAGACCTCCAGGTCCTCGGCGGCGACCTCGTGCCCGTGCCGGAACGCCATTTCCTCCACGTTGGCGCGGCCCAGCAGTGCCAACGCCTGGACCTCCCGCACGTGCTGGCGGGCGTCGGCGCCGGTCGCGTCGAAGAACTCGAGACCGACGCCGAACAAGTCCGCCAGTGCCCGCGCGACCGGCAGCTTCGGCTCGTGGTGGCCGTTGAGCACCGCACTCAGCGTCGCCCGCGAGACCCCCACCCGCGCCGCAGCTTCCTGGACCTCCCAGCGGCGGTCCTTGTCCGCGCCCGGCGCGGGCACGTTGTCGAACAGCCAGCGCAGCCGCTGGCTGAAGGTCTCGCCGACCTCCGCGTCGAAGCCCTCGGTCGCCACAGTCCCCACATCCCTACCGCCGACACCGACCGCACACCGGGCGGCGTGTCGATTTTCCTTGACGCGCCAGCCGGGAACCGCTTAGGTTTCCCGTACCGCGTCGAGATTACTTGACGCCGCCTGCTGGGGGTAGGTGGCATCGGTGGCACGACGGGGAAACCATCGGACCGGCGGGACGGGAGGTGATCAGCGAGCGGGCCTGGGCGGATCAGTCGTCTTGCAGGTCGTCCGGATCAGCGCCGGGGTCGTCGTCGCGGTGCTCGCGCGGGCCGTCGGGGATGTCGTCGCGGTCGTCGTGGTGCTCGTACCGGTCGTCGTCGCGGTCATCGCGCAACTCGTCGTCCCGGCGGTCGTCGAGCCGATCGTTGCGATCGTCGTCGGCATCCTCGCGGACGTCGTCCACGGAGTCTCGCGGGCCGTCGTCGAGGTCGCGATGCCCCGGCAGATCGTCCCAGTCGTCGTCCCAAGCCGGCGGCAACGGCTGCGGGGCAGGTGCGGGTGCGGGCGAAGCACCGGCCAGTGCGACGCCGGTGCCGCCCACGCCGAGCGCGCCGATTACCGCGGCGGTCGCGAGCAGCTTCTTCCCGGGCCGAGTGATGCGCATGGTTCTCCTCCGTCGTGAACCCGCCGACGCCCGGTTCGCAGCTGCGCTGCTCCGGGACTCGCGGCGGTCTTGGCGTCCTGACGAGAACCAGCTTCGGACCCGCTGATGAGGTTCGGCTGAGACGGACGTGAAGTGCTCTTCACCCGCCGACCGCGGTCAGCTGGAGAGCGGGTCGAGGTTCCGCGCACGCGGCTCCTGCCGCGGCAGGGGCACGCGAGCGCCCGCGAACGAGTCGTACGTGGCGGGCTCGGCGCAGTGGTGCAGCTCCAGGTCGATCGCGTCGAGCACCGCCCGGCGCGGTCCCGGCCTGCT
>NZ_JAFRFW010000323.1:0-15505 GCF_017434145.1 Saccharopolyspora sp.
GTTCTTCCTGGACTTCGACGGCCACGTCGCCGACGCCCGGGTCGGGGACGCGCTCACCGGCCTGCGCGGGCGATGCAGCGAGGTGCGGTTCCTCGGCTCCTACCCGAAGGCCGACCATTCCCCGGCCAGTGTGCGGCCGTCCGCCTCGGAGCAGGCGTTCCAGGCATCGGCCCGCTGGCTGGAACGCATCCGGGCAGGAGGTTCCCCATGACCGAGTTCGCGCTGCGCGCCCGCGCCGACGGGCTGCGGCTGCTGCTGGTGCGGCACGGCCAGACCCCGTCGAACGTGCGGGGCGCGCTGGACACGCTGCCGCCCGGTCCCGGGCTCACCGACGAGGGCTCGCAGCAGGCGGAGGCGCCGGCCGGGCGGCTGGCCGACGAGAAGGTCCTGTCCATCCACGCGAGCCGCGCGTTGCGCGCGCAGCAGACCGCCCGCCCGCTGGCCGACCGGCACGGGCTGGACGTGGAGGTCGCCGACGGCACCCACGAGATCCACGTGGGTGAGCTGGAAGGCAACGCCGACGCCGCGTCCCGGCAGCGGTTCGACGAGGTCTACGCGGGCTGGCACCTGGGTTCCCCGGACGTGCCGATGCCCGGCGGGGAAACCGGCGAGCAGGCGCTCGCCAGGTTCTTCGGCTCGGCGCAGCCACTGCTGGAGGACGTGCTGACCGGCTCAGTGGTGCTGGTCAGCCACGGCGCGATGATCCGCCTCGTCGCCGGGCGCCTGGCACCGGAGGTCGACGGCGAACGCGCCAACGCGGCTTACCTGCCGAACACCGGGCTCATCGCGCTCGAAGCCGATTCCTCCTCGCCGACCGGCTGGCGCTGCACCCAGTGGGACGATCTCCCGGCCTGATCGAAGAGTTGTTCAGGGATCGGTTCGGGTAGCTGGTCGGATGGCGGCGCCGGCTGACGCCGCTTCTTGACAGAGCCAGCGGTTCCGCGAGCAGGCCCGCTGTTCCGATCAGGCCCGCGATCAGGCCCAGCCCAGCGAGTGCAGCGTCTCGTCGTCGATGCCGAAGTGGTGCGCGATCTCGTGCACGACGGTGATCGCGACCTCGTCGACGACGTCCTGCTCGCTGTCGCACATCTCCAGCAGCGGCTCGCGGTAGATCATGATCCGGTCCGGCAGCACGCCCGCGTAGGCGCTGTCGTCCCGTTCGGTCAGCGCGATCCCGAAGTACAGCCCGAGCAGCGAGGGATCCTCCGGGTCGCGGTCCTCGACCAGCACGACCACGTTGTTCATCGCCGTCGCGAACTGCTCCGGCACCAGGTCGAGGGCATCGGCGACGAGCTCCTCGAACCGCTTCCGGGTCATCTCCACCGGCACCGGTTCAGCGCTCCCCGGTGGCGGGCACGCCGGGTTCGATCGGCGCGCTGTCCTGCGGCGCGGGTTCGGTACCGACCTGCACGTCACCCTTGACGCTGCCGGTGACCGGGGCGAGCCCGCTGCCGTCCGGCAGCTGCGCGCTGGCCTTGCAGTTGACCTGCCGGGAACCGGCGTCCCAGCTCTCCTGCGGCAGCGTGTCCCAGTAGCTGACCAGCTTCTTGTCCGCCACCGCGGTCGGGCTGCCCGCGTACTGCGCGGTGAGTTCGGTGCAGCGGGTCGCGAGGAAGCCGTCCTGCTGGTCCTCGCCCGGGAAACCGCCGGGGAACTGCCGGCCGAGGTCGACCAGTCCGGTGATCTCCACCGAATGCGGCTGCGCGCAATCCACCGGATCCCACACCGCGGTCCCGTTGACGCCCAGGCAGCGACCCACCTCGTAGGTGTTCGACTGGTCCTGCTTGGCCACCTGCCCCTTGATCGCGTACAGCTTGCCGGACGGGCCGGGCTGCTGGAGCCCGCAGTGCAGGGTCCGGTCCCCGGAATCCCAGCCCTGCTGGCTGGGCGTGAACGCGCCGACGGCGAACCGGCCGTTCGGGTCCAGCCTGCCGCCGAGGTACCGGTTCGAGACCTCCGTGCAGCGTTGCTGCTTGAGCTGCTGCCACTGCTCGCCGCTCGGGTAAGGCGTGTTCGGGCCGAACTCCGCGTTCAGGTTGGCTTGACCGGTGACCTCGAACAGGTGCCGCTCGCCGCACTTGACCTGGCGGATGTCGGCCGCGTCGGGTTCGGTCCAGTGCAGGCAGCTGCCGGCCTTCGCCTGGAACACCGGCGGCGTGGCGGGCGAGGAGCCTTGCCTGCCCGGGCCGCCGATGCCGGAGCCGCCACCGCCGGTGGGCGTGTTCAGCAGTGCGCTGATCAGCAGCACCAGTCCGCCGCCCAGCGCGGCCATCACCATCAGCAGCCAGGTGTGCGGCTTCTTCCGGCGGTTCCCGGATTTCTTGTCGGCGGCCATCGAGCTACATCATGCCTGGCGGCCGATGGGCACGCGCGGGTACCGAGACAACGTGTCGAAACCGATTCGTGTCCGGTTGCGTTGCGGCATTGCATCCCCTGCCCGGGGCGGCGATGGGTAGGGTTGCCGCAGGGAGCGGGCGATGACGGGAAGATGGCAGACCATTGGTTGAGCAGGACAGACCACGGCGCGAGGACGAATCCCCCGACGGACAGCAGCCCTCCGGCGCTGATCGGACCGGCGGGACCAACGGTGACGAGCCGACCGAGCAGGTGCACGCGCCGCGTGGCCGGGTGCGCCAGCAGGACGCGGAGACGGCCACGCCGCGCGAGCCGACGCTGAGCGAGCAGCGCGCCCGGGTCGCCGCCGAGAAGCGCCGCGAGGAGCAGGAGCAGCGCGAGCTCGACGAAGCGGAGCGCAAGACGCAGAAGCGCCGCCGCGTGATGGTCGGCGGCGGGGTCACCGTTGGCGTGGTGGCGCTGGTGTCGGCGTTCTACTCCGGTGCGGCCTACAGCGAGCAGAAGAACGCGGTCGAGCAGTACTGCGCCGCCGCCGACCAGCAGCCCGGCCAGACCACGGTGGAGCGTCCGGAGCTGTGCAACGAGGACTACGTGCGCAGCCAGGGCGGTTACCCGACCGGCGGCGGCATGATGTTCATGCCGATCTTCTTCCCCGGCACCAGCACGCCGATTCCCGGGCAGGGCCACTCCTACCGCTACGGCTACACCCAGCCCGGCACCTCGGCCCCGCCGGTGGGCGGCACGGTGAACTCGCCGAACTTCAACAAGCCGTCCGGCGCCACGGTCAAGGACGGCAAGGGAACGACCGTGTCCCGCGGCGGTTTCGGCATCAACAGCAAGGGCACGAGCGGGAGCTGACGAGTGCGTCGCAGGACAACCGGACGACGGCCGGACTGGCAGCGCAAGATCGAGGAACTGGGCCTGGTGTTCGGCTCGCCGGCCCGCGCCGCCGACGGATCGCGGCGGCCGTACTGGGACGAGGCCGTGCACTACGAGTTCGGCCTGGACGAGGTGCTGTCCCTGGAGGCCGACGTCGAACTGCTGCAGTCCATGTGCCTGGACGCGGTGGACCACGTGATCACCACCGAGCGGTTCAAGGACTTCGGCATCCCGGAATGGGCTTGGCCGCACATCGCCGATTCCTGGAAGCGCGGCGACCCGCACCTCTACGGCCGGTTCGACCTGCGCTACGACGGCTCCGGCCCGGCGAAGCTGCTGGAGTACAACGCCGACACCCCGACCTCGCTGCTGGAGGCGGCGGTGGTGCAGTGGCACTGGCTGACCGAGTGCCACGAGGGCGACGACCAGTGGAACTCCGTGCACGAGAAGCTGGTCGAGCGCTGGGGCGAGATCAAGGACCAGCTCTCCTCCAACGAGGTGCACTTCACCTGGTCCGGCGCGGACACCAGCGGCGAGGACAACATCACCTCCGCGTACCTGCAGGAGACCGCCGCGGAGGCCGGGATCGACACCGTCGGCCTGGTCATCGAGGACATCGGCTGGGACAGCCTGCTGGAGCGCTTCGTCGACCTCGAAGAATCCCCGATGAGCTCCGCCGTCAAGATCTACCCCTGGGAGTGGATGGTCGACGACGAGTTCGGCAAGCACGCGGTGCACAGCCTGCCCGCGACGCAGTGGATCGAGCCGCTGTGGAAGATGCTGCTGTCGAACAAGGCGCTGCTCGCGGTGCTGTGGGAGATGTACCCGGGCCATCCGAACCTGCTGCCGACCTTCCTGGACCAGCCGGGCCTGCTGACCGAGTACGTGCGCAAACCGCGGCTCGGCCGCGAGGGCAACAACATCAGCGTGGTCGCGCCGGGCTGGGAGCTGGACACCGGCGGGGTCTACGGCGAGGAAGGCTTCGTCTACCAGGCGTTCGATCCGCTGCCGGAGTTCGACGGGATGCGCCCGGCGCTGGGCGCTTGGGTGGTCGGCGACTCCGCGGCGGGCCTGGGCATCCGGGAGACCGCGGGGCTGATCACGGACGACGGGGCCGCGTTCGTTCCGCACCGCATCCCGGGTTCCTGATCTCCGCGGTGTCCCCTGTCCGGCGCGACATGCCGCGCTGAACTGTGTTTTCGTGGGCTGGTGGGGCGTTCCGCCAAGGGGGAGGGCACGCCCCGACGAGCCAGCGGGGTGGGACCGATGCCCTACAGCCAAGCGCCGCAAGACGACGGCACCGGCCCGGACGAGCAGCGGCAGGACGAAATCCGGCCCGAGTCCGGCGCGGCGGACGAGCAGCGCGCCGGTGATCAGGAGCCGGATGTGCTGCTCGACGTGCCGGTGCTGAAGGTCGATGAGATCAACTTGGAAGTCGAGGACCTGCACGCGAAGGTCTCGCTGTCGGCGGAGGTCCTCGATCTGCTGCGGCTGAACGTCGGGGCGGATGTGACGCTGGGGCGGGTCGGCCTGGACATCAAGGGCGTGGAGGCGGAGGCGCTGCTGAAGGTCCGGCTCGGCAACGTCGCCGCGATCATCGAGCGCGTGTTGCAGACGATCGACCGGAATCCGGAGATCCTGGAGCAGATCACGCGGGGAACCGGAGCCGCCTTGCGCGATGTCGGATCCGGTGCCGGTGAGGCTGTGGAAGAGGTCGGCACGGGAGCGGGTCAGGCTGTGGAAGAGGTCGGCACGGGAGCGGGTCAGGCTGTGGAAGAGGTCGGCATGGGGGCGGGCCGCGCAGCCGAAGAGGTCGGCACGGGGGCGGGACGAGCGGTCGATGACGTCGGGGCCGGAGCCGGTCGCGCGGCGGAAGAGGCAGGCTCGGGCGCGGGCCGCGCAGCGGAAGGCGTCGGTGCGAGTGCCGGACGGACGGCCGAGGAGCTGGGCGAGCGGGTCGGCCGGGCTGCGGGAGGCGTTCGCCGCATCGCCGGGGAAGCCGGCCGGGGCGTTGGGAGAGCCGCCGGCAGCGCCGCCGGTCGCGGCTCCGAACGCAGCGCGGAACGCAGATCCGAAGGCAGCACCGAACGCAAATCCGACGGCACCGAAGCAGCAGGCTGGTCGCGGCGCCGCACCGACGAGGGCGATGCCCGCGAGCCTCGCGGCCGTTCGGGGCGCGCGAGGATCCCCAAAGGGGGTCGGTCCGGCGAGGACCCTCGCCGGGATCCGCGACCGCGCCGTCGTCGCAGCGACGAGTGACCGAGCACGACGCGGAAGTGTCGTGGACCGCCACCGTGGCGGCCGCGGAGCTGACCTTCCGGGCGGTTCCCGCCTCGCGGGTCGACTTCACCGGGGACCACGCCCCCGGATCGACTTCCGGCAGCGTTCGCCGTGGCGTGTCCCGCCCGGCTCGGGAAGAGGTCGTGTACCGCGACGTCCGGGTGCACCACTGGATCTTGGCGGCGCTCGAGACCGAGTCCAGGGCGAGTCCGGAGCCGACGTGACCGCGCCCGCGGCTGCGCGGCGCCCGGCCGCCACCCGTGCGGTCCCTGGCCGGTGCGGCCCGCTAGGCTGACCTGCTGTGATCGACCTGAAGACGCTTCGCGAGAACCCGGAGGCCGTGCGCGCTTCGCAGCGCGCCCGCGGTGAGGACGCGGCACTGGTGGACGCCCTGCTCTCCGCCGACGAGCGGCGCAGGTCGGCGGTCTCCCGCGCGGACACGTTGCGGGCCGAGCAGAAGCAGCTCGGCAAGCAGGTCGGCAAGGCCCAGGGCGACGAGCGCGAGCAGCTGCTGTCCCGGGCCAAGGACCTGGCCGCGCAGGTCAAGGAAGCCGAAGCGGAACAGGGCGCGGCCGACGACGAGCTGCTGGCCGCGCAGAAGAAGGTCTCCAACGTCGTCGAGCCGCAGACCCCGCACGGCGGTGAGGACGACTTCGCGGTGCTCAAGCACGTCGGCACCCCGCGCGAATTCGACTTCGACGTCAAGGACCACCTGGAGCTGGGCGAGGGGCTGCGCGCGTTCGACATGGAACGCGGCGCGAAGGTCTCCGGCGCCCGGTTCTACTTCCTCACCGGCGTCGGCGCGCAACTGGAACTGGCGCTGCTGAACATGGCCGCCGCGCAGGCCACCGCGGCCGGGTTCACGCTGGTCGTGCCGCCGGTGCTGGTGCGTCCGGAGATCATGGACGGCACCGGTTTCCTCGGCGAGCACTCGACCGAGGTGTACCGGCTGGAGGAGGACGACGCCTACCTCGTCGGCACCTCGGAGGTCCCGCTGGCCGGCTACCACGCCGGCGAGATCCTGGAGCTGTCCGGCGGCCCGCTGCGCTACGCGGGCTGGTCGACCTGCTTCCGCAGGGAAGTCGGTTCGTACGGCAAGGACACCCGCGGCATCATCCGCGTGCACCAGTTCAACAAGCTGGAGATGTTCGTCTACTGCCGCGAGCAGGAATCCCGGGCCGAGCACGAGCGGCTGCTGGCCTGGGAGGAGGAGATGCTCACCAAGCTCGAGCTGCCGTACCGCGTGGTGGACATCGCCGCCGGTGATCTCGGTGCGAGCGCGGCGCGGAAGTTCGACTGCGAGGCCTGGGTGCCCTCGCAGGGCGCCTACCGCGAGCTGACCTCCACCTCGAACTGCACCACCTTCCAGGCGCGGCGGCTCAACACCCGCTACCGCGAGGCGGAGGGGCCGAACCAGTTCGCTTCGACGTTGAACGGCACGCTGGCCACCACGCGGTGGATCGTGGCGATCTTGGAGAACCACCAGCAGGCGGACGGTTCGGTGCTGGTCCCCGAGGCGCTGCGGCCGTTCCTCGGTGGGCGCGAAGTGCTGGAGCCGGTGGCGTGAACGTGCTCGGGTGACCGAGCGCGGCGGCCGGCTCAGGCCGGGGCCTTGATCTCCTCCAGCAGTCCCTTTTCCAGCGTGAGCCGGACGAGCGCGGCGGAGAAGCGGGCGTAGTCCGCGGCGTCCACCAGCTCGGCGAGGCGGCCCGCGTCCTTCGGCAGCCCCGCCTTCTCCGCGCCGGAGAGGGCCTTCTTGTCGAAGTACGGCCGCAGTTCCGGCCACACCGCCTGTGCTTCGCGGCAGAAGATGTCGATGCCGACCGGGCCGAGGTTGGGCACCTCGCGCAGCAGCTCCTTGATCCGGCGCACGTCGCCGCCCGCTTTCTTGCGGAGCTTGCGCAGGTCGCCGCCGTACTTGTCGAGCAGCAGGTCGGCACCGTTGCCGAGCGCGGTGGCGGTGCTCTCGTCGTAGCGGACGTAGTGGCCGCGGCCGAGGGCGTCGACGCGCTGCTGCCAGGTGGCCTCGCGCATCCGGCGGGCGGTGGGGAACGCGCCGAGTTCACGGGCGGCGGAGACCGCGATCTCGGCCTTGATGCGGGTGGACAGCAGCACCGACAGCACCAGCAGCCGGTACAGCTGCGAGGGCTTGTCGGTGAGCGTGAAACCTGCTTGCGCGGCGTAGCTCGTGCCCGCTTCGCGGATGATCGCGCGAGCCGTGGCTTGCTCGGACATCTTTGGCACCTCCTCGGGCGCCGGTCTACCCGTGCGGGCGAGCGGGCACACCGCGACGAGCGCAGCGCGTGGCACCTGCCGCGCGCTTATGGTGGTGAGCGTGTCGGATCACTCGGACGAGGTGCACGGATCGCGAGGTGCGGCGCACAGCCGTGTGCTGACCGGGCTCGGCGACCGGATACGCCGCCTGCGCACCACCCGCGAGCTGCCGCAGCGGGATCTCGCAGGCCGGGCCGAGCTCAGCGAGGAACACCTCGCGGGAGTGGAGCAGGGCGATGTCGCCCCGTCGCTGGCGGAGCTGACCAGGCTGGCGGACGCGCTGGAGGTCGCGCTGGCGGAGCTGTTCACCGACGAGGCACCCGGCCCGGCCGCGGTCGTGCTGCGCGCCGAGGAGGTGCCGACCGTCGAGTACGGCGACATCGCGGTGCAGGTCCTCACGCCGCGCTCGGTGATCCCCGGGATGTACGCGGCCCGCTACCGGTTGTCGCCGACGAGTTCCGGGGTGCGGCCGGTGCAGCACGAGGGGCACGACTGGTTGTACGTGCTCAGCGGGCAGCTGCGCATCGAGTTCGAGCAGGACGCGGTGACGTTGTCGCCCGGCGACAGCGTCAGCTTCAGCTCGAACGTGCTGCACCGGCTGGTCGCGCCCGATGCGGCCGCGGAATTCCTGGCCGTCGGCGCCACCCTGCTGGGCGATGCCGGTTCCGCTGCTTGACCGGTCGGAAGCCGCGGTGATCCGCGATTCGTCCCGGAGACCGCGTGGACCCGCCCGTACGGCGAATCGGGATCAGGACCGATTCGCGCGCCGGGCGGCCTTGTTCCGAAGAATCCGGACGAATGCGGCGGTACCGCCGGAAACTCACAGTTCCGGCAGCACTTCTGCCGCGATGTCCTCCACGGTCGACTCAGTTCCCGCGTACGGCTCGTCCGTGCGCGGCCAGTGCGTGATCACGTCGGTGAAGCCGAGCTCCTCGGCCCGTCCCACCACCTCGCGGAAGTACTCGAGGCTGCGCATCGAGTAGGCGGGCGCCGCATCCGCGGAAAGGTACCGCTGCACCCGCTGCGGATCGCGGCCCTCGTCGGCCATCGTGTCCGCGAACCGCTTGGTCAGCTCGGCCACCCCGCGCCACCAGGCTTCGAGGTCGTCCTCCACGGCCGGGCCGGTGGTGACCCAGCCCCGGCCGAAGCGCGCTGCCAGCCGCATGCTGCGCGTCCCGTTCGCAGCGATCACGAACGGCAGCCGCGGCAACTGCACGCAGCCGGGCGCCCGGCGCGCTTCCACCGCCGTGTAGTGCTCGCCGTACCAGGTGGTGCAGTCCTGCGTGAGGATCTTGTCCAGCAGCTCCACGAACTCCGCGAACCGGTCCACGCGGGTGCCCGCGTCCGGTTGCGCCCCGCCGAGCACCGTCGTGTCGAAACCGGGACCGCCCGCACCGATGCCCAGCGTGATCCGCCCGTCGGAGACGTCGTCGAGCGCGAGCACCTCCCGGGCGAAGTGCACCGGATGCCGGAAGTTGGGCGAGGCGACCAGCGTGCCCAACCGGATGTTGGAGGTGACCGTGGCCGCTGCGGTGAGCGTGGGCACCGCGTCGAACCAGGGTTTGTCGACCAGCGATCGCCAGCCGAGGTGGTCGTAGGTCCAGGCGTGGGCGAAGCCGTATTCCTCGGCCATCCGCCACAGCGGTTCCGCGGCCCACCACCGGTGTTCGGGCAGTATCACAATCCCAACGCGCACATCGATGACCGTATCGGTACTACCCAGATGTGTTCGACCCGATGCGGTCCGTGCCGCGCGCTCCGGCACACAACTCGATCCGGTTTCGCCCAATTCAGGAAAGATCCACACGCTCAGGTGAAGACAGATTAATCCGGACCAATGCTGACCTGCGGCTCGCCAGCATGATCGCGTGAACAAACCGGATCTTGTCGCATCCGATCTGGACGGCACCCTGCTGGACCCGTCGGTGCGAGTGAGCGAGCGGACCGCGCGCACCGTGCGCGCGGTCGCGGCGGACACCCCTTTCGTACTCGTGACCGGAAGGCCGCCGCGCTGGGTGCCGCAGATCGTGGACGGGCTCGGCGTCGCGGGCGTGGCCGTCTGCTCCAACGGCGCGGTCATCTACGACGCCGAGGCCGACCGCGTGCTGCACAGCACCGACATCCCGCCCGAACGGCTGCGCGACGCGGCACGGGAGCTGCGGGACGCGTTGCCCGGCTGCACGTTCGCGGTGGAGCGCTCCACCGAGCGCGCCCGGGACCGGGTGGACGATCAATTCCTCGCGGAGGCGGGGTTCCACCGCGTGTGGCCGAACCGGGACATCCGGGTGACCGGCGCGGACGAGCTGTTCGACCGGCCCGCGGCGAAGCTGATGGTGCTGCACGAGCAGCACCGGGGCGCGGACATGGCTCCCGCGGTGCACGACGTGCTCGGTTCCCGGCTATGCCTGACCTGCTCGATCGGAGGCGGTCCGGTCGAGCTGTCCTCGCCGGGGGTGGACAAGGCCAGCGGGCTGGCGTTCGTGGCGGGCGAGCTCGACGTCGAGCAGGATGCGGTGATCGGCTTCGGCGACATGCCCAACGACATTCCGATGCTGGACTGGGTCGGTCACGGCGTCGCCATGCGCAACGCCCATCCCGGTGTGCTGGAGGTGGCGGACGAAATCACCACCTGCAACAGCCAGGACGGCGTCGCGCAGGTTCTGGAGCGCTGGTGGACGAACTGACCGCGGATCAACTTCCCGGGCCCGCCACGGCGGCGGGCTCGGGCCGAGCCGGGGTGGCCGCGCGATCGCGGTGCAGGAAGAACGCGACCGTTGCGGCGATCAGGAAACCGATGCCGAACAGCGTGTAGGCGTTGCCGACCACCTGCTGCGAGAACGTCCAGTTCAGTTCCTTGTCGTCGGTGTAGGGCAAGTACCACTGCGGCCCGATCAGCACCACCAGCGTCGCGAACAGCACCGACAGCTGCACTCCGTACCAGCGGTGCCGCAGCGCCATCGCGAACAGCAGGGCCAGCGTCGGCGCCGCCCAGACCCAGTGGTGCGACCAGGAGATCGGCGAGATCAGCAGCACCAGGATCGCGTTGATCATCAGTGCCAGCGGGGTGTTGCGCGTGTTCAGCGCGTAGCGCATCCCGAGCACGGCCAGCACCAGCAGCAGCACCGAGCCGCCGATCCACAGCCCGTCCAGCGCACCACCGGTGATGTCCTGCTTGGCCAGCAGGCTGCGCAGCGTCAGGTTGCCCGCGTAGACCGCGCCCATGTCCTCGCCGGTGGACCACATCTCGCTGAGCCACCAGTCCGCCGAGTCGTTCGGCGCGGCCAGCAACCCCACCAGCACCGTCGCGGCGAACGTGCACGCCGAGATGGACAACGCCCGGAAGTCCTTGCGCAGCAGGAACAGCAGCAGGAACCCGAGCGGGGTGAGCTTGACGGCCGCCGCGATCCCGACCAGCAGCCCGCGCGGCCAGCGGGTGCGCGGCAGCAGGCAGTCCGCGGCGACCAGCGCCATCAGCACCAGGTTGATCTGCCCGTAGTTGATCGTGTCCCGGGCCGGTTCGATCAACGTGATGAACGGCAGCAGCACCGCGGTGCCCACCGCGACCAATCCCGCGCCCGGGGCCGAATACGGCGAGGAGCGCGCCAGCGAATACGCGGTGACGAGGATCGACAAGTGCGACAGGATCGCGACCGCGACCACCGCGCCGTCCTCGGACAGCGCCATCAGGGGGCTGAACACGATCGCCGCGAAAGGCGGGTAGATGAACGGCAGCGTGCTGCTGTCCGGACTTTCCGGAGTGAGATCGCCGCTGTAGATCTCGTAACCGTTCAGCCACGCTCGGGCACCGAGCCGGTAAATCTCGGTGTCCATGTATCCGCGGGTGTCGATCCAGTGCACGAACCAGATCGCGAGCACTTCCAGGACTATCGCCGTGACCAGCAGGTACCTGCCGTCGCGTACCCGAGTCACGCTTTCGATCACCTTCCCGGTCAAGGGCTGCTCGCGGGCGGCGACGATGCTACCGAATCCGACTCGCCGAGCGGGTCGCCGACCGGAGCGATATTGATCCGCGCGCACTGCCGCAGACGACTCCGGAGTGTGGCGAAATATCACTGTTCGTGGTACCCAATCCGTCCTGATCGGACTTCAGGCCACCCGTATGGCCAGGAAAAACACGGGTGGTAACGGCATCGGGCGAAGAACGTCAACGCGGTTTCGGAGCGCGCGCCGGCGGCCGCTACCCTCGACGGCTGTGAGCTTCGCAGGCTATGACCTGATCGTTGTTGGTTCCGGGTTTTTCGGACTGACGATCGCAGAGCGCGCCGCCACCCAGCTGGACAAGCGGGTGCTGGTGCTGGACCGACGTGACCACATCGGCGGCAACGCCTATTCGGAACCGGAACCGGAAACCGGGATCGAGGTGCACCGCTACGGCGCGCACCTGTTCCACACCTCGAACAAACGGGTGTGGGACTACGTCAACCGGTTCACGGATTTCACCGATTACCAGCACCGGGTGTTCACCCGGCACCAGGACCAGATTTACTCGTTCCCGATGAACCTGGGCCTGTTGTGCCAGTTCTTCGGGCGCGCGTTCTCGCCGGACGAGGCGAAAGCGCTGGTCGCCGAACAAGCCGCGGAGGTGGACACCGCCGAGGCGCAGAACTTCGAAGAGAAGGCGATCTCGCTGATCGGCCGCCCGCTCTACGAGGCATTCATCCGCGGCTACACGGCCAAGCAGTGGCAGACCGATCCGAAGGAACTGCCCGCCGCGAACATCACCCGGCTGCCGGTGCGCTACACCTTCAACAACCGGTACTTCAACGACACCTACGAGGGTCTGCCGGTCGAGGGCTACACCGCCTGGCTGGAGAAGATGGCCGAGCACCCGAACATCGAGGTGCGGCTGAGCACCGACTACTTCGACGTGCGCGGCGAGCTGCCGGACGCCCCGGTCGTCTACACCGGGCCGCTGGACCGCTACTTCGACTACGCCGAGGGCGAGCTGGGCTGGCGCACCCTGGACTTCGAGTCCGAGGTCGTGCCGACCGGCGACTACCAGGGCACGCCGGTGCTCAACTACGCCGACGAAGAGGTGCCCTACACCCGGATCCACGAGTTCCGGCACTTCCACCCGGAGCGGGACTACCCGAAGGACAAGACGGTCATCGTGCGGGAGTACTCCCGGGCCGCCGAGAGCGGCGACGAGCCGTACTACCCGATCAACACCACCGACGACCGGGCGAAGCTGGAGGCCTACCGGCAGCGGGCCAAGGCGGAGGCCAAGGACCGCGGCGTGATCTTCGGTGGCCGCCTGGGCACCTACAAGTACCTGGACATGCACATGGCGATCGGCTCGGCGTTGAGCATGTTCGACAACAAGCTCGTCCCATATTTCACCGAGGGCCGCCTCCTGGACGGCTCGCTGGAGGACTGACGTGACCGACCGGACCCCCGCCGCGTCCGGGGCTGCCGCGCAGCCCGCCGGGACCGGCCAAGCCGCCGAGGGCGAGAGCAAGCTCAGCGACGTGACCTCGGTCCGCTCCGGCGACCGCCGCAAGGTGGCGCCGGAGCAGGTGCTGCAGCGCGTGGTGTTCCCGCGCGGCGAGGACCCGCTGGACGTGCGCGCGCTCTACATCGACGAGCCGCAGGTCGGCACGACCACCGTGTCGTCCCGCCGGTCGATCAAGGTGCCCGCGCACAACAAGATCTCGCTGGCGTCCTACTTCAACGCCTTCCCGGCCAGCTACTGGAAGCGCTGGACGAAGGTCGACGAGGTGGTCCTGCGGCTGAAGGTCAAGGGCGCGGGCCGGCTCGACGTCTACCGCTCGAAGCCGAACGGCGACAGCGTGCACCTGGAAGGTGCGCCGGTGTCCAGCGGGAAGGCCTGGACCTACCTGGAGTTCCGGGTCGCGATGCAGCCGTTCGAGGACGGCGGCTGGATCTGGTTCGACGTGTTCACCAACGACACCGCGCTGGAGATCGACGAGGCGGCCTGGACCACCGACGTCGAGCTGCCCAAGCAGAAGGTCGTCGTCGGCACCACCACGATCCGCCCGCAGGACTGCGTCGTCGCGTTGCAGACCCTGGGGGAGGACCCGCAGGTGCTGGACGTGGTGGAGAAGGTCGTCGTCGCCGACCAGGGCGGGCAGAAGATCCGCGACACCGAGGGCTTCGAGCTGGCCGCCGAGCGGCTCGGCGAGAAGCTGCAGGTGATCGAGCAGGCCAACCTCGGCGGCTCCGGCGGCTTCACCCGCGTGATGTACGAGGGCGTGCACAACTCCGACGCGGAGCAGGTGCTGCTGCTCGACGACGACATCGCGCTGGAACCGGACGGCGTGCTGCGCGCGAACGCCTTCGCCCGCGCCGCGACCCAGCCGGTGATCGTCGGCGGGCACATGCTCAACCTGCAGGCCCGGTCCCGGCTGCACACCATGGGCGAGGTCGTCGACGTCGGCGCGGGCATCTGGCGGGCCGCGCCGGGCGCGGTCACCGACTACGACTTCGCGAAGACCCCGCTGCGCAAGAGCAAGAAGCTGCACAAGCGGATCGACGCGAACTACAACGGCTGGTGGATGTGCCTGTTCCCGCGCGAGGTCGTGGAGAACACCGGGCTGCCGCTGCCGCTGTTCATCAAGATGGACGACGCGGAGTACTCGATCCGCGCGGCCGCGCGCGGCTACCCGACGGTGACGCTGCCGGGCGCGGCGGTGTGGCACATGCCGTGGACGGACAAGAACGACGCCACCGACTGGACGGCCTACTTCCACACCCGCAACCGGCTGATCATGGCCGCGCTGCACAGCCCGGAAGAGGTGCGCCAGGTCCTGGTCAAGCAGGGCCTGAAGCTGACCCTGCGGCACCTGCTGTCCATGGAGTACTCCACGGTCGCGGTGCAGCAGAAGGCGATCGAGGACTTCCTGTCCGGGCCGGACGAGTTGTTCCGCTCGCTGCGCACCGCCCGGCCCGAGGTGGTCGAGCTGCGCAAGCACTACGACGACGCGAAGACGCTGCCGTCGGCGCGGGAGTTCCCGCCGCCGTCCGCGGACCCGATCATGGCCGAGGGCCTGCTGAAGCCGCCGGTGAACCCGGCCGTGATCGCCGCGCGCGCCTCCAAGGCGCTGCTGCACAACCTGAAGGATCCGGAGCGCGAAGCGGGCGAGCGCCCGCAGCTGAACATCCCCGCGGACAGCGCCCGCTGGTTCCTGCTCGGGGCGCTGGACAGCGCGACGGTGTCCAACGCCGACGGCAGCGGGGTGGCGTTCCGGCGCCGCGACCCGGAGGAGTTCCGCAGGCTCGGGTTCCGCGCGTTGGCGAACTACCGCAGGCTGGCCCAGGAATGGCCGCGGCTGCGCGAGCGCTACCGCGCGGCGCTGCCCGAGCTGACCAGCCCGGAGTCCTGGAAGCAGGTCTTCGACGAGACGTGAGCACGCCCCCGCTGCAGACCATCCTGCCCCGACCCCGGAGACGAAGTGACTGCTGAACCGACGACGAAACCAGGCGCGACCGGCGCCGCGGAGCAGGAGTTCATTCCCGGCACGGACGAACCGATGCCGGAGGTCACCAACGAGACCCTCGCCCTGCGCAAGGTGCAGGGCACGCTGGCCAAGCCGCCGGTGGTCAAGGCGGCCAAGGCGATGTCGCTGTTCGGCGAGCACGCGGCCGGTTGGCTGGCGATCGGCGCCCTGGGCGCCGTGGTGGACCGCAAGCGCCGCGGCCAGTGGGTGACGGCCGCGGCCGGGGTGGCCGCCGCGCA
>NZ_JAFRFW010000324.1:0-4464 GCF_017434145.1 Saccharopolyspora sp.
GCCGAACCGCCCGAGGACGGCGCGGCGGGCTGCTCCTGCTGCGCGGCGGGCTGCGCTGCTTCCTGCTGCGGCGCTTGTTGCTGCGGCGCTGCCTGCTGGGGAGCTTCCTGCTGGGGTGCCTCCTGCGCCGGGGCGGACTCCCCGCCCGCAGCGCTGTCACCGATCACGGCGAGCTGGGCGCCGACCTCGACCGTGTCGTCCTCCTGCGCGACGATCTGCTGCAACACGCCTGCGCTCGGGGACGGGATCTCGGTGTCGACCTTGTCGGTGGAGACTTCCAGCAGCGGTTCGTCGACCTCGACGGTGTCGCCGATCTGCTTGAGCCACCGGGTGATCGTGCCCTCGCTGACGCTCTCGCCGAGCGCGGGCATCTGGACGGAGAAGGACATCGGTCGCTGACTCCTAGTGCGGTGTGGCGGGGTGTGGTGCGGGTGCGGGACCGGGCGCGGCTCAGCCGTGCACGTGCAGCGGCTTGCCTGCCAGCGCGAGGTGGGCCTCGCCGAGCGCCTCGGTCTGCGTGGGGTGGGCGTGCACCAGCGGTGCCACGTCCTCCGGCAGCGCCTCCCAGTTGTAGATCAGCTGGGCTTCACCGATGAGCTCGCCGACCCGGTCGCCGACCAGGTGCAGGCCCAGCACCGGACCGTCGGCGGCGCGGACCAGCTTGACCGCCCCGGCCGTCTTCAGGATCTGGCTCTTGCCGTTGCCCGCGAGGTCGTAGGTGAACGTCTGCACCTCGCCGTACTGTTCCTTGGCCGCGGCTTCGGTCAGCCCGACCGAGGCGACCTCCGGGTGGCTGTAGGTGACCCGCGGGATGCCCGCCTCGTCGATCGGGGCCGGGTTCAGCCCGGCGATCTCCTCGGCGATGAACACGCCCTGCTGGAACCCGCGGTGCGCCAGCTGCAGCCCCGGCACGATGTCACCGACCGCGTACACCCCGTCGAGGCTGGTGCGCAGCCGGTCGTCGGTGGTGACGAAGCCGCGCTCCATCGCGACCCCGGCCTCCTCGTAACCGAGGCCCGCGGTGCTCGGCCCGCGCCCGACCGCCACCAGCAGCAGGTCCGCGTCGAGCTGGTCGCCGCTTTCCAGGCTCACCGAAACGCCGGAGTCGGTCTGCTGCGCGCCGGTGAACTTCACGCCGGTCTTGAACTTGATGCCGCGCTTGCGGAAGGCGCGCTCGAGCTGCTTGGAGGCGAACTCGTCCTCGTTCGGCACCAGGTGCGGCAGCGCCTCGACGATCGTGACCTCGGCGCCGAAGGAGCGCCACACGCTGGCGAACTCCACGCCGATCACACCGCCGCCGAGCACCACGACCTTGTCCGGCACGTAGTCCAGGTTCAGCGCTTCCTCGCTGGCGATGACCCGCCCGCCCAGCTCCAGGCCCGGCAGCGACTTGGAGTACGAGCCGGTGGCCAGCACGACGTTCTTGCCGGTGTAGCGGGTGCCGCCGACATCGACGGTGTTGCGGTCCACCAGCTTGCCCGCACCCTCGACCAGCTGGACCTGGTGCGCCTTGGCCAAGCCCTGCAGGCCCTTGTGCAGCTTGGTGACGACGCCGTCCTTGTAGGAGTTGACCCCGTTGATGTCGATGCCCTCGAGCGAGGTCTTGACGCCGAACTGATCGCCGTCGCGGGCCGAATCGGCCACCTCCGCGGCGTGCAGCAGAGCCTTGGTGGGAATGCACCCGCGGTGCAAGCAGGTCCCACCGAGCTTGTCCTTTTCGATGAGGACGACGGACAGGCCCAGCTCAGCCGCGCGGAAAGCGCAGGCGTAGCCGCCCGAACCGCCGCCGAGAATGACCAGATCGGCGGACGTGTCGGTCACTTCGCACTCCTCGACAGCCATCGTTGACTCGCTTCGGTGCCGCCCGGCCCGGCTGTCGCACGAGGCGCGGAACACCCGGGAGACATCTTGTCACCACCCGAAGGAACGATGCGACGTGGGCTCGCCGGGGATCAGCGGAACGTGCCGGATGCCACTGGATCGTTTTCGGCGCATTCTCAGCCTCCGCTCAGCGTCGCGGTGGCATCATCGCGAACAGGAGTTGCACGAGTCGGCGGAACGCCGTCCGGCCTGGTACCCGGCGGCCCGCGACGCTCGCGGGAAGGCGAATGCGGTGGGACTGTTCGATCGTTTCCGGCGACGGCGGCGCCCGGCCGGATCGGCCACTTCCCGCGATTCCGAGCACCTGCGTGCGTGGGCGGAAGGTCATTACGGCGTCGAGGCTTTCCTGGAGCCGCGAACCAACGTCACCGAAACCACGTTATTGCTGGTCGCGCATGACGGGGAATGGACCAGGCGGCGAGTGGACGGGCCGCGCGCGGCGTTCCGGTTCGCCCACCGGCTCGGGATGCCCTGCTACGAGGTCGCCAAGCTCGGCTACCCGCAGCGGATGCGGGATTATCAGGCGCGGCAACGGATCCTGCGGCGGCGCGAACAACGCCGCAGAGACCTCGGGGACATCGGCTAGGAATGTGCGTGCTCGGCGGCGCCACTGCGAAGAGTTCCGCAACGCGCGTGCGCGCGCCGTCGCGACTCGGTCGCTAGTTCGCGACTCGCGTGGACGGGACCAGGCGCACCGGGAAGTTCACCGATTTCGCGACGTAGCACAGCTCGTGCGCCCGCCGGTGCAGCGCCTCGGCCGCATCGACGCTGGCCAGGTCCTCGACGGCGACCTCCGGGTTGAGCACCACTTCGCTGAACTGCCCGGAACCGTCGGAGTTCTCCGCCAGCGTGCCGCGCGCCCGGTCGTGGTAGCCGATCACGACGACGCCGTGCTCGGCCGCCAAGTGCAGGAACCACAGCATGTGGCACTGCGACAGCGAGGCGACCAGCAGTTCCTCCGGGTTGTAGCGGTCCGGATCGCCGAGGAAGGCGGGGTCCGCGGATGCCTCGATGGAGTTCTTGCCGGGGGAGCGGACCTCGTGGGTGCGCTCGTAGCTGTGATAACTGCTGGTCCCGGCGCCGGTGTTGCCGGTCCACACCACCTCGACCGCGAAACCGTGCCGAGTCGGTGCGGTGCCGTCCGGTCTGCTGCGCCCGCTGGGTTCGCTCACCCGGCCATCCTGGCATCGCCCGGGGCCGGTGTGGACTCCTTTTGCGGATGAGTTCACACCGGCCCCGGGCGGAGCCACGTCAGAAATCGCGGTCACACCGGCAAGGGGCGGCGAGAAGGCCGCTGAGGTAGGTGTGTCAGCCGTTCTCGGCGATGTCGGCCAGCACGGCCGCGATCGTGCGAACCGGCACGCCGGTGCCGCCCTTCGGGGTGTAGCCCCACGGCGAGTTCGAGTTGTACGCCGGGCCCGCCACGTCGAGGTGCGCCCACGGCAGCTCGCCTGCCACGAACTCCTGCAGGACATGGCCCGCCGCGAGCATCCCGCCCCAGCGGTGCCCCGGGACGTTGGCGATGTCGGCGAGCTTGGAGTCCAGGTCGCCACGCAGCTCGTCCGGCAGCGGCATCGGCCACGCGCCCTCGCCGGAAGCCTGCGACAGCCGGGCGACCCGGTCCCGGAAGTCCTCGCTGCCCATCACCGCCGGGGTGCGCTTGCCCAGCGCGACGACCTGCGCACCGGTGAGCGTCGAGGTCTCGATCAGGTAGTCCGGCTCGTCCTCGGCGGCGCGCACCATCGCGTCGGCCAGGATCAGCCGGCCTTCCGCGTCGGTGTTGAGCACCTCGACGGTCTTGCCGCCGTACATCGTCAGCACGTCGCCGGGCCGGTAGGCGTTGCCGGAGGGCATGTTCTCCACCATCGGCACCGTGGCGGTGACCTCCAGCGGATAGTTCAGCTTCGCGACCAGCACCATCGTTGCGATCACCGCGGCGGCCCCGGACATGTCCGAGGTCATCTCGTCCATCGTGGCGGCGGGCTTGAGCGAGATGCCGCCGGTGTCGAAGGTGACGCCCTTGCCGACCAGCGCGACCTTCTTCGCCGCCTTCGGCCCCTTGTGCCGCAGCCGCACCAGCCGCGGCGGGCGGGTCGACCCGGCGCCGACGCCGAGGATTCCGCCGTAACCGGCCTTGCGCAGCGCCGCGTCGTCGAGCACCTCGACCTCCAGCCCGGCCGAGCGGGCCAGTTCCGCGGCGCGGTCGGCGAACGAGGCCGGGTACAGGTCGTTCGGCGGGGTGTTGATCAGGTCGCGGGCCGCGCCGACCGACTCGCCGATCACCGAGCCGCCCTTGAGCGCGGACTTGGCCGCCTCGTCCTTGGCGTCCGGCACCACCACGTCGACCTTGGCCACCGGGTCGTCGCCGCGTTCGGACTTGTACTGCCGGAACGAGTAGGCGCCGAGCACGGTGCCCTGCACCGCCGCGGACAGGTCGAGCGCACCGAGGGTGGTCGCCGCGTGCGAGAAACCGGCCAGCGCGCGGGCCGCGGCACCGGAGGCGCGGCGCACCGCCTCCCCGGTCGGTGCTTCGCCGGTGACCTTGCCGAGCCCGGGGGCCAGCAGCACGTCCGCGCGCAGGCC
>NZ_JAFRFW010000325.1:0-1699 GCF_017434145.1 Saccharopolyspora sp.
GCAGGCGCGCCGCCGATCTTGTCGGCGATGCGCCTGGTCGCCTCGTTGCCCAGCGGGATCCAGGTGGGGTTCGGCTCGCCGTGGCCCTGCCGCGACGACATCTTCCGGCCGAACAGGCCGCGCTTGGTGAACGTGGTGATCGAGTCGCCGAGGTTCTGCATGACCAGCGCGATGATGGTCCGCTCGCTCCAGCCGCCCACGAGCAGCACGCGGAGGAAGGCCAGCGGATGCCGCACGACGGTGCCGAGGAACTTCAGCCAGCGCGGAACGCGGCCGCCACCGTCGGTCATCAGCGTCTGCAGCATGCCCATCGCGTTGGAGCCCTTGCCGTAGCGCACCGGTTCGACGTGGGTGTCGCTGCTCGGGTGGAAGGAGCTGGTGATCGCGACGCCGCGGGTGAGGTCGAGCTCCTTGTCGACGGTCATCCGGACCGCGGAGAGGATGGACTCGGAGGTGGTGCGGGTGAGCACGCCGACCCGGTCGGCGAGCTCGGGCAGCGAGCCCGGGGCGCGCCGCCGGTGCAGGCGCTGCTGCGTGCCCCACGTGCCGGCGGCGAAGACCACGTGCCGCGCGGTGTAGGTGCGGCGGCGCTTGCGGACCTTCGCGCCGGAGCGGACCGTCGTGACCGCCCAGCTACCGTCGACCAGCCGGGTCACGTCGGTCACCGTCGTCAGCGGGTGCACCTCCGCTCCCGCGCGCTCGGCGAGCCCGAGGTAGTTCTTGACCAGCGTGTTCTTCGCGCCGTGGCGGCAGCCGGTCATGCATTCGCCGCACTCGATGCAGCCGGTGCGGTCGGGTCCGGCGCCGCCGAAGAAGGGGTCGGGCACCGTCTTCCCGGGCTCGCCGAAGTACACGCCGACGGGGGTCTGGATGAACGTCTCGCCCGCGCCCATGTCGTCGGCGACCTGCTTGACGATCTCGTCGGCCGGCGTCATATGCGGGTTCTGCACGACGCCCAGCATGCGGCGGCCCTGGTCGTAGTAAGGCGAGAGCTCGTCGAACCAGTCGGTGATGCCGGCCCACTGCTCGTCGGCGAAGAAGGAGGCTGGCGGCTTGTACAGCGTGTTCGCGTAGTTCAGCGAGCCGCCGCCCACGCCCGCCCCGGCCAGGATCAGGCAGTCGCGCAGCATGTGGATGCGCTGGATGCCGTACAGGCCGAGCGCCGGCATCCAGACGAATTTGCGGAGGTCCCAGCTGGTCTTCGCGAAGTCCTGGTCGGCGAATCGCCGACCGGCCTCGAGGACGCCCACGCGGTAGCCCTTCTCGGTGAGGCGGAGGGCGGTGACGGACCCGCCGAAGCCGGATCCGATCACCAGGACGTCGTAATCGGTACCGGACTTCGCCGGCTTCTGCGGTGCGGCTGAGCTGGACATGGCGTCTCCTTCGGTCCTCCTCGACGGGGCGGTCGCCGAGGTGACATGAATCACTGTCATGTTCCATTTGATTACACTTATGCCGGTTCTGTCAACCATGCGGACAATCGTCGGCAACATGTACGCTGGGTGCATGAGCGCTCCCGCGAGCTTCCAGACCGAGGTCAAGCAGCTGCTGCGCGACCGCGCGCTCGATGCGGCCCGCGCGCTGGTCGTCGACCAGGGCTGGGACGCCGTGAACATGTCGCTCATCGCCCAGCGCGTGGGCGTGAGCCGCACCGCGCTGTACAAGGAGCTCGGCGCCAAACAGGACCTGGCCACGGCGC
>NZ_JAFRFW010000326.1:0-10434 GCF_017434145.1 Saccharopolyspora sp.
CGCAGATCGTGCCGCGGCTGCGCAGTTCGCGGTGCCCCACCCAGGGCAGCGCGAGCCGCAGCAACGGCACCTGCGCGGACTCGGGCGCGCGCTCCACTCGACGCTGCCGGACGGTGCCGCCGACCTCCAGCCGGTCGCCCACTGCCCGCAGCGCGTCGAGCCCGGTGACCGCGTTGATGTCCACCAGGGTCGTCGGCCGCGCCAGCCGCATGGCCAGCACCGGAACCAGGGATTGCCCGCCGGCGATGACCTTGCCGCCGCCGTCTGCGTCGACGAGTTCGGCAACGGCGTCGGACAACGCCGCGGGGCGCGCGTACGCGAAGGGTGCGGCCTTCATCCAGCTCCTCACCGCCCCTGGAACTTCGGGGTGCGCTTCTCGCCGAACGCGGCGACGCCTTCGGCGAAGTCCTTGCTGGAGCGCAGCATCGCGTAGGCCTTGCGCTCCAGCTCGATCCCGCTGTACAGCGGGGCGTCGACGCCGCGGTCGAGAACTTCCTTGGCGGTGCGCGCGGCCAGCGGGGAGAACCCGATCAGCTTGGTCACCAGCCGCTCGACCTTCTCGTCGAGCTCCGCTCGATCGGCGGCCAGCTCGGCGAGAAGTCCCCAGTCCTTGGCGTCGTCGGCGTTGATCCGGGACGCGGTCAGCACGTGGTACTTGGCGCGGGAGAGCCCGATCAGCCGGGCGAGGCGTTGCGTTCCGCCGGAGCCCGGGATCATGCCGAGGTTCATCTCCGGAAGCGCGAACTGGCTTCGTTCGGTCGCCACGCGGATGTCCGAGGACAGCGCGAGTTCGAACCCGACGCCGAAGCAGTAGCCGTCGACGGCGGAAATGACGACCTTGGGGCTGCGGGAGGGCGCGGTCACGTTGTGCCCGAGGTCGGTGAAGTCGACCGGGTCGACCTCCATGAAGCCCGCGATGTCGCCGCCCGATGAGAAGTGCTCGCCTTCGCCCCGGATGACCACGACCTGGATGGCGTCGTCGGCGTCGATCTCGGCGAACCGGTCGGCCATGACCTGCCGGGTCTCCCAGGTGATGATGTTGTACTTGCCGTGGTCCAGCGTCAGGTACGCGACCCGGCCGTCGTGGCCGCGGGTCAGCTTGATCTCGCCTCCGGTGAGGGCCATGTCGTCAGTTCTCCCCTTCTGTTCCTTCGAGCACCGCGGTGTCCGTTGTCGCCGCGGTGAGCAGGCGGTGGATCACGTCGCCGTGAATCGGCAGCGTGGTGATGTCGGCGCCGGACGGCCCGAGCGCGTCGGCCACGGCGTTGGCGATGGCCACCGGCAGGCTCATGCAGCTGCCTTCGCCGCAGCCCTTGGCACCGAGGCGGGTCAGCGGCGAAGGCGTTTCCAGGTGGTCGCTGCGCAGCTCGTAGCCGACCTCCGCGGTGGTCGGGCACAAGTAGTCCATGAACGTCGCGGAGGTGGGCTGGCCGTTGTCGGAGTAGCGCATCTCCTCGTACATCGCGCCGCCGATGGCGTGCGCCAGCGCGCCGTGGACCTGCCCTTCCAGCAGCACCGGGTTCAGGATGGTGCCCGCGTCGTGCACTGTGGACACCAGCTCCAGGGTGAGTTCGTAGGTCTGCGGGTCGATGCGGCAGACCACGAGCTCGGCGACGAAGCCGTAGCACAGGCTGGAGTTGATCTGGTCGTCCCGGCTGGCCGCTTTGGCCTGCGGTGGTGTGAAGGCGGCTTCCTCGTACAGCCGGGCCGAGGTTCCCTCCGGCAACGAGCCGGGGTCCCAGTGCACCACTCCGGCGGCGTGGCGGAAGTCCACCGACTTCGCGTGGTCGTCGGGGTGCCGGATCCGGCCTTCGGCGAATTCGAACTCTTCGGGGTCCAGCCCCAGCATCGACCCGGCCGCCGTCCGCATCGTGCGGGCGAGCCGGTCGCACGCCTCGACCAGCGCGCTGGTCAGCAGCGGAGCGAACCTCGACGAGTAACTGCCGGAGCTGATCGTCCACGGTGTGGTGGCGGTGTCCATCTCCACCACCGGCCGGACCTTCTCCAGCGGCAGTCCGAGCCTGTCGGCCACGACCTGCTGCGCGACGGTGGCGTGCCCCTGGCCCTGCGGGACGGTTCCCAGCAGGACCGAGACGACCCCGTTGACGTCGACGCTGACCCGCACGTGCTCGGTGGAACCCGACTTTCCGCGCCCCGCTGGGCGTTCTTCGGCCGGAGTGGCCAGTCCGACGTACCCGATGTTGGTCGCCGACGGGTCGACGATGGTGGCCAGCCCGATGCCGAAGTGCTCACCGCGCTCCCGCGCCTCCCGCTGGCGCTGCCGCAGCGCCGGGTAGTCGGCGTTCTTCAACCCCAGGGCCAAAGCCTGCGGATAGTCGCCCGAGTCGTAGATGCCGCCGGTCGCCGTCCGGGACGGGAACGCGTCCGCGGGCACCAGGTTGCGCTGGCGGATCTCCGCGACGTCGATCCCGCACGTCGCGGCGATCTTGTCCATCAGCCGTTCCAGCCCGAAGTAGAGCTGCTGGCCCCCGAAACCGCGGTTGAGCCCGGTCGGCGTCTTGTTGGTCACCACCGCGCGCGAGCGGATCTGCACGGCTTCGACGTCGTAGGCGCCGGTAAGGTTTCCGAAGCACCGGTAGAGCGTGCTCGGTTCCGGCGGGCGCAGGTAGGCGCCGACGTTGTCGACGAGATCCGCCCGCAACGCCTGGACCTGGCCTTCCGCGCTGACCGCGGCTTCGAAGCGCATCGCCCGGTCCGAACCCGCTGAGCTGGCCAGCAGGTGTTCGCTGCGGTCCTCCGTCCAGCGCACCGGGCGCCCGGCGTGCTTGCTGGCCAGCGCCATCAGCACCACGTAGGGGTAGATCCCGGCCTTGATGCCGAAGCTGCCGCCGTTGTCGGCCGGGATCATCAGCCGCACGCGAGAGGCCGGCACGCCCAGCGAACCCGCGATCACCGGGACCATGGAGAACGGACCGTGGAAGTTCGCCCAGGCGGCGATCGCCGGACCGTCCACTTCGTCCTGCCACTCGGCGATCACCGAGTAGCACTCCATCGGTGTCGACGAATAGCGCGGAAATCGGTACTCGCCGCGGACGACGTGATCGGCTGCGGCGAAGAGCTCGTCCACGGGTCCGAAGTGGAACGTGCGGTCGGTGGCGACGTTGCTGTCGGCCGCGTCGTGCAGTCGCGGTGCCTCGGGGCGCAGCGCGGCGTCGACGTCCACGACCGGTGGCAGCGGCTCGTAGTCCACGGAGACCAGCTCGGCGGCGTCCTCGGCGGCGTAGCGGTCGGCGGCGACCACGACCGCGACGGGTTCGCCGACGAAGCGCGCCCGATCGGTCGCCGTCGGGTAGTACGACATGGGCGTCTTCAGCGACAGCGGGAACGGGTTCAGCGCTTCCAGCACCTCGTCGGGTCCGATCACCGCCGCCACACCGGGGTGCGCGCGAGCACGGGTGAGGTCGACGCCGCGGATGCGGGCGTGCGGATGCGGGCTGCGCACGATCGCCGCGGTCAACGTGCCCGGCAGCGGGTCGAGGTCGTCGAGGAACCGGCCGCGCCCGGTCAGCAGGGCGGGGTCCTCGATGCGTGCCGTGGTGCGCGCAGGCGTCATCGAAGTGCTCACTTTCGCGATCCGATCGAAGCAGCGGAGACCTCTGCCAGCGGCGTGAACCGCCCATCGGTGAGTTCGCGGCGCAAGATCTTGCCCACCGCCGATTTCGGGACCTCGGCGACCGCGACGACCCTCTTGGGCCGTTTCAGCGGCGGCAGCCCGGCCCCGGAGCGGATGTACCCGGTCAGCGCGGCGGCGGCGTCCTGCGGGGTGAGCCCCGCTGCGGGGACGAAGAACGCGGTGACGGCCTGCCCCCAGCGGTCGTCCGGCATCCCGACGACCACGACGTCGGCGACCTCCGGGCAGCGGATCAGCGCGTCCTCGATCTCGTCGGGGTAGATGTTCTCGCCGCCCGAATTGATCATGTCGTCGACGCGTCCGGACACCCACAGGTCGCCGTCCTCGTCCGCGACGGCGAGATCACCCGGGAAGTACCAGCCGCCGCGGATGGATTTCGCATCCGCGTCGGGCCGGTTCCAGTACCCGGTGAAGGCTTCCGGCGACTCCATCGAGATCGCGATCTGGCCCTGCTCGCCGGCACCGACCAGCGCGTCCGGGGTGGCCCGCGGGTGCGGGTCGACCAGGCGAACCCGGGTGAACACGCCGGGGCGCCCGGCGCAGCCCGGTTTCGCCGCGACGTCCGGCCCGATGGTGAAGGTGTAGATCTCGGTGCTGCCGAAGTGGTTGACCAGCACCTCGGGGTCGAGTTCGGCGACGAGCCGTTCCGCCAGTGCAGGGGTCATCGCGGCTCCGGCGTAGGCGAGCTTGCGGACGCCGGTCTCCCCCAGCCGGCCCGTTCCCAGCAGGCTCCAGTAGATCGTGGGCACCAGGTACAGCGCGGAGACGCGCTCCCGGGTGATCAGCTCCAACGATTCCTCGGCGTCGAACCGGACCTGCGGGACCCAGGTCCCGGCGCTGACCACGCTGGCCAGCAGGGTGCGCAGGCCCATCGTGTGGAACATGGGCATCACGCCGAGGGTCGTCTCGAAGGGAGCCGACCGGCTCTGGTGCAGGTGCGCGACGGCGGCGTAGAACTCCGCTCGGTGCGTGCGCGGAACACCTTTCGGCTTCCCGGTGGTGCCCGAGGTGTAGAGCATGACGCTCGTGTCGGAGTCGCGCACCGGTGCGTCGATCGCGCCGTCGGGCTGAGCAGCGGCGGATCCCAGCAGCTCCTCGACACCGGCCGGAGCGCCTTCCCCGACGTGCGCGTGCGGCAGGGGCTCGGTGCGCTGCAGCGCCTCGCACGCCCTCTCGACCGTGGACACGTCCGTGACCACCAACCTCGGCGCCGCGTCCGACACGCAATAGGCGAGCTCGTCGACACCGAAGCGGAACGACAGCGGAACCGAGACGGCTCCGAGCTTCTGCGCCGCCAGGTGCAGCGAGGCCATCGGTTCGCCACCGGCGAGCAGGAACACGACCCTGTCCCCGTGACCGACGCCGCGCGCGGCCAAGGCACGAGCCAGCCGGCTGGTGTGGACGTCCCACTCCGCGTAGGTCATCGAGCGCTCGCCGCCGACCGCGCGGCCGGCGGGGTACCGCTCGGCGGTCCAGCTCAACACTCTCCCGAGATCCATTCCCAGTCCTCTCGCAACATCACCGGTGCGAAACAAGCCCGAGGCAGATCATCCGTTTCAAATCGTCCGAAACAGATGGTTGGAAACGTACGGTAGGGTTCGGAGCGTGTCAACGGTTCGGCTTTCCACGACCTCGTACGTCGTGCTGGGGATGATCGCGATGCGCGGGCCATCGACCTCGTACGACCTCAAGCGGGCCATCGGCCACTCGGTGGGCTACTTCTGGCACTTCCCGCACGCCCAGCTCTACTCCGAGCCCAAGCGGCTCGAACAGCTGGGACTGCTCGAGGTCGAGGAGGAGGACGACGGGCGCCGCCGGCGCACCTACACGATCACCGACACCGGCCTCTCGGCCATGCGCTCATGGCTGGCCGAGCCCACCGACCAGCACTTCGAGCTGCGCGACATCGCCGAGATCAAGCTTTTCTTCAACGAGCTCGCCGACTCCGACGACGTCGAGCGGCTCGCGCAGGACCAGATCAAGCAACATCAGGCGCGCATCGCCGAGTACGAGCAGATGCAGCAGCGCTTCGGCGACGAACCGGCCATTTCGCGGCGCATGGTCACGCTCGGCCTCGGGCTTGAGATGGAGCACGCCGCCCTGCGGTTCTGGACCTCGCTCGCCGAACGCGCCGAGCGAGGTGAGTTCGAGGACTGACGCCGGGCGGGCCGATCGGACGCGGCGTCCGCGAGCAGCGTGGAATTCCCCGATCGCCAAACGTTGCACACTCGGACGACGACCTCGCCGTTCACCGGCGGCCGGGCGCCGCGGAATGACCTCGCAGCGCCGACCGTGGTCAACTGATGGCGCGAGATGCGGCGTGCGGCACCCTCCGCGTCCGGGGTCCGCAAACGGAGCGGCACGAACGGAGAGCTGTTCATGGCAAGTCGACGTGACACCACGCCCGGTCCCACGCCCTTCGAGATTCACGAGTCCGGGGCTCTGCTGCACGGCACGAAGGCGGATCTCGCGGTCGGCGACCTGCTGCTGCCGGGCCGCCTTTCGAACTTCGAGGCGGGCAGGGTCATGAACCACGTCTACGTGACCGAGACGCTCGACGCCGCCACCTGGGCAGCCGAACTCGCCGCGGGCGCAGGTCCCGGACGCATCTACCTGGTGGAACCCACCGGCCCGATCGAGGACGACCCCAACGTCACCGACAAGAAGCTGCCCGGCAATCCCACTCGTTCCTATCGGACCCGCGAACCCGTCCGCATCATCGGTGAACTCGAGAACTGGACCGGCCACACCCGCGAGCAGCTACAGGCGATGCAGGACACCCTCGACGATCTCAGGCGACGCGGACTCGACGTCATCTACGACTGACCCGCTCGATGCCGCGGCCGGCGCGATCGCCGGCACCGGCGTCGTCGAACAGCGGGATTCCGGGCGGGACGCGAAGTCGTCGTGCAGCGGCAAAGCGTCAACTTTCCATTATGGACTCAAATTCCCGTTTCGGGAATGCTCAGGGTCGGCGGGCCGGTCGCATCGACAGTGAGCCGCGAGTACTCGATCGCCGGATTTCGCGATTCGGCCCACACCGCCCGGAAGTCCTGCTAGCTTCGAATCGCCGTTGAAGTTGGATCGTCGGCGTGCGTGAGCGGGCTGGGGGCCGACACGACGAACGTTCGTCGTCGGGAGACGAAATCCGCCGATGCTTGCTCGATTCGCCGGCATTGCGGATCCCGACTGCAACCGAGTGCACCGCCACCGGCAGCTCGGGGGAATGCGAGAGCTGTACCGACGCGCGGGGATTCTCCGGTACCGCGACCTTTCGCCTGCCATTCCAGTGCCGCCCAGCACAACCCGGGTTCACGACTCGATTCCCGAGGGGGACAACGCAGTGACCGAAGCCAAGCACGAGCAGCACACCCAGTGGCTCCCGATCGAGCAGGAGAACAATCCCCGGCTCGGCCGGGACATCATCTTCGACTACCTCAAGACCGCCGGTGTCGACCGGCTCTACGGGGTGCCCGGCACCAACGAGATCCCGCTCATCGACGGCACCGACGTTCCGGAGCACCGCGTCGAGTACGTGCCCTGCCTGCACGAGAACATCGCCCTCGGCGCCGCCATGGGGTACGCGCGGCACCGGCGGACCGAGACCGGCGACGTCGTGCCCGGTGCGGTCGGATTGCACGTCACGCCGGGAGTCGGGCACGCGATCGGGAACCTCTTCAACGCGTTCCGGTCGCACATCCCGCTGGTGGTGCTGTGCGGACAGCAGAACAGCAATCTCCTCATCCAGGAACCGCTGTTGGGCTCGGACCTGGCTCAAGTCGCCAAGCAGTACACCAAGTGGGCCTACGAGGTGCGCGGCCCGAACGAGATCGGCATGGCCATGCAGCGCGCGCTGAAAACCGCGCTCACACCTCCGATGGGGCCGGTCTTCCTGTCGATCCCGTGGGAGTTCCTGGTGCAGCAGGGAGCCGATCCGCAGCGCGGCCGGTTCACCAGGATAGCTGGGGAATTCCACGCACAGCCGTCCGAATTGGACAAGGCCGCGGATCTCCTCGCCAAGTCGCGGTATCCGGTAATCGTCGCCGGTGACGGTGTCGGCGATGCCGAGGCGTGGCACGAACTGCAGGACTTGGCCACGGCCATCGGCGCACCGGTGTACAACGAGCAGTCCAGCAGCCACCTCAACTATCCCCACCACCTGGCACATGCGCGCGGCGAGCTGCCCAGCGTGCAGCAACAAGTCCGGCAAGTTCTCGGGCGCAAAGATCAGGACACGGTGCGGGACACCGTGTTCTTGTGCGGCTTCAACGCGCAGGCGCAGCTCGTCATCTACAACTGGGATGACGGCCCCCTGATCCCCGGGCACCTGACCCAGGTCTACCTGCACAACGATCCGTGGCAGATCGGCAAGAACCACTACGGGGCGGCGGCGCCGCTGGGCGACATCAAGGACGCCTTGCCCAAGATCACCGCGGCGATCAGGGCCCATCCCGGGTACGACAAGGGGCACGTGGACGGCCTGAACGAGCAGCTGGCGCAGGAAGACCGGTCGCTCGCGCAGGATTTCCAGCAGCGGGCGAAGGAGGTCCCGGACACCGGCATCGCTCCCGCGATGCTCGTGAACGCGCTCAACACGGCGCTGCGCGACCACTCGGTCCGCCTGATCAACGAAGCGTGTTCGGACACCGCGGATTTCCAGCAGGGATTGTCCTTCGATTCGCCGAGCAGCTACATGTCGTCCGAAGGAGGCTCGCTGGGCTACTCGATGCCAGCCAGTCTCGGTGTCGCCGACGCGATGATCCGCTCCGGTGCGGGCGCGGCGGAGCCGGGCGGCAAGCCGCCCATCGTGGTCAACGCGGTCGGAGACGGATCGGCACTGTTCTACCTGAACACGTGGTGGACCGCGGTCAAGTTCCAGCTCCCGGTGCTGTACCTGATCACGAACAACAAGCAGTACAAGACGCTCCGGGTCGGCTTGGACGTGTTGCGGAAGTCCTACGACTGGGATCCCAGCGGCAAGACCGAGTACCTCCATCTCGACGGAGAGCCCCAGCTGTCGTTCGTGGATCTGGCGGCGGGTTTCGGCGTCGACGGCCGCTTGATCGAATCCGCGGGCGACCTCGAGCAGGCGCTGGCCGAGGCGGTCCGCAAGGTCGGCGCGGGCAAGCCCTACGTGGTGGAAGTCCTCACCGACCCGGCCCTTCCGGACATGGGCGAGGTCGACATCAGCACGAACGGCCGTCTCAGCGCGAAGGCAGACGTCGCCGAACGGGCCATTTGGAACTTCGGACCAGCTTGACGCACTCGGGCCGCGAAACCGCCGCGTCCGCCCGCCGCGGTCGTCCGAATCCGCTCACCTCGGCTGTCTCGAAGCGAGACAGCCGAGGTTTGCGTTGACAGCAATGGGTTCTCGTGCCGGCGCACGATTCAGGGCACGTAGAAGGGGTGCGTGAGCTCATCCCGGTCGGCGATCAGATCGGTGGCGTCCATGCGCCCTCGCAGAGCTTCCCGAACGGCTGCGCGCATCGCGGTGCGGGTCGCCAGGCGCACCGCGTCTCCGCGTTCGGCCGCCGGATTGAGCCAGACCGCGGCGAAAACCAGCGAGTCCTGATCCTCGGCGAGCAGTCCGCCGGCGACGGAGTCGAGCACGCCTTGCGCGATGCCGAGCTGGCAGGCGCCCGAGACCAGGTTCACGTGCTCATCGGTGGGCGATGTGGTCTTGTTCAGCATGATCGTCGGTGGGCGCACGGTCCGGTACGACGGCTGGTCCTCGCCGACGCACACCAGGATCGGGGTGAACCCTTCCGCGGGGCGCGCGAGCGTGCCCGTCATGATCGCTGCGGTGGGTGATCCGCGTTCGGCGAGCACCACGTTGAGGTGCACGCCGTCCGGGTTGGTTCCGCCCCACGCCTGGGAGCTGCGGCCGTCGATTCCGGTGCTCATGATCCGGTTCCTTTCCGTGGTTCGCCGGAGACCGGCAGGGCGTGCGTCTCCGGTGCGAGTGGTGCCGAGCGGATGGAGGGGTCAGTTCGCCGGCGGCCCCTCGCCACCGTCGGGTTCGGCGTAGGTGGCCATTCGCGGGCCGACGACGAACCGTCCGTTCCCGGCTTTGCGGACCACGCCGAGCTCGCACATCGTCGCCAGCAGCCGGTGCACCGAGCTCTTCGGCGCGCCGACTCGCTGCACGACCTCGCTCAACCGCAGACCTCGCTGCCCGTCGGCGAGCACGTCGAGCACCGCGAAGGCCTGCGCGACGGCGGGGCTGCGGTTGCCTTCCCCTCGCTCGCCCGGCGCCGGATGCGCGCTCATCGGCCGGCGAGTTCCGCATCGACGAGCACGACGCCGCGCCGGCTCGCACCCGCGGCCAGATCGGCGAACGCGGTGTTGATCTCGTCGAAGCGGTAGGTCTTCGAGATCAGCTCGTCGATCGGCAGCTTGCCGGTGCCGAACTGGTTCAGCAGCTTCGGGATGTCCTGGGCCGGGCGGCTGGAGCCGTAGAGGCTGCCGGTCAGGTACTTCTCCTCGCGCACGAAGCGCGCGGCGGGAACGCTCGCGTAGGCCGTGGCCGCGGGAACACCGACGCACACCACGCTGCCGCCCGGTGCGGTGGCGTCGAACGCCTGCTCCAGCAAGCCTTCCTTGCCGACCGCGTCGATGGTCACGTCAGCGCCGCCGTTGAGCCCGTACACCTCGGCGACCACGTCGTCCTCCGGCGCCAGCACGCGCGTTGCTCCGAACAGCACGGCGCCCGCGCGCTTGTCCCGGTGCGGCTCGACGACCTCGATCTCGTCCGCCCCGGACAGCCGCGCTGCCATGATCGC
>NZ_JAFRFW010000030.1:0-2362 GCF_017434145.1 Saccharopolyspora sp.
CGTGAACGACTCCGGCAGCGGCCTGCCGTCCGCGCCGGCGGCGAGCGCATCGGCGGTCTCCCGCATGGACGGGCGCTGCGCCGGTTCGGGCGCCAGCAGCCGCAGCAGCGCCGGAGTCCGATCGCCGCCGTCGGCGGGCGGCTCGAACTCACCGGCGGCGACCCGGTGCAGCAGCGCGATCGAGTTCTCCCCCAGCCCGAACGGCGGATGCCCCTGCAAAGCCGCGTACAACGTGGAGCCCAGCGAGAACACGTCGGTGCGGAAGTCCGCCTTCCCGCCCTGGGCCACCTCCGGCGCCAGGTACGCGGGAGTGCCTGCCAGCACGCCGGTGGTGCTCGCGTCCCCCATGGCGCGGGAGATACCGAAGTCGGTGATCTTGGTGATGTCCTCGGCGACGAGGATGTTGCCGGGTTTGATGTCGCGGTGCACGATCTCCGCGTCGTGCGCGGCCGCGAGCGCGCCCGCGACGTCCGCGCCGAGCTTGGCCACCTCGGCGACCGGCAGCGTGCCGCGCTCGGCCAGCACCGCGTCCAGGCTCCGCGAAGCCAAGTGCTCCATGATCAGGCAGGGGCGGCCATCGTCTTCGACCACGTCGTAGACGGCGATCGCGTGCCGGTGCATCAACCGCGCGGTGATCCGGCCCTCGCGCATCGCGCGGCGCTTCATCGCCTGCACGTCCGCGTCGCTGGCCGACTTCCGCAGGTGCAGTTCCTTCACCGCCACGGTGCGGTTCAGGCGCTCGTCCCACGCCTTCCACACCACGCCCATCGCGCCGCTGCCCAGCCTCGACTCGACCCGGTAGCGATCCGCGACCAGCCGATCCTGCGCGCTCATGAGCCGACTCCTGCACACCACTGCGTAGCGATCACGTCACGATCGACTTTGCCAGGTCCCGCGGGGTGCCGCCGCACCGGGTGCGGCGACCGACCGGCGTTGCGGTGAACGGTCGCCGCGGCAACGCCATCCGGCGCAACCGGCTCGGCTACAGGCTCGTGTAGGTCGCGTAGAACGCCACCGCGACGAGCGCAGTGCCACCGGCGCCGAGCAGCACATCGCGCGCAGCGACGCTGCGCTTGACGAGGGTGACGACCAGCAACGCGATTCCCACCACCGCGATCGCCGTCCAGTAGAACCATCCCGTGCTGCGGGAGACCACGATCAGCCCGTACAGCCCTTCGCCCACGGCTATGCCGGACAGCAGCGCAGCACCCGCCGCGGCGCGCGGACCGCGACAGCGCAACCAGGCGACGGCGACACCCACGAACGGACCGACGACCAACCCGATCACGCCGAACATCAGCGGGTTGTAGGTCAACCCGCGAAGCGCGGCGGCCACCGTGTAGCCCAGCACCAGCGACACGAAGCTCACCGGGCCGAACACCGCGGACGGCAACGTCGGCTCCCGGGCGAACCAGATGATCAACGCGGTCAGCAGCGTCCAGCCGCTGGAGGAGTTCGCCAGCGGATCCAGCGGGCCGAGCGAACTCTGCGCGAAGGACGTCAGCCCGCCCAGCAGCAGGCTCGCGAGGACGACGGCCGCCGACTTCACAAGTGAGCGCGGAACGGAACCCGCAGCGGCGGTCGATTCAACACTCATGATCAGAGGCTAGTTGCGCCCCGCGGACCGTGGGGCGCGGAACGTGAAACGGCCCGGTGCGCTCGCAAGCACACCGGGCCGTCGCAAGCTCAGCCGCGCAATGCGGCTCGAAAGCTCAGCCCCGCAGCGCGGCGCCGAAGCGGGATTCAGCGGCGCGGACCGCGGAATCGCGGGCCTCGGTCGCCTCCTCCTGCTTGAGCGTGCGATCGGCCGCGCGGAAACGCAGCGCCAGCGCCAGCGACTTCTTGCCCTCGGCCAGCTGCTCGCCCGCGTAGACGTCGAACAGCCGCACGTCCTCCAGCAGATCGCCGCCGCCGGAGCGCACCACCTCGACCAGCTCCGCCGACTGCACCGCCTGGTCCACCACCAGCGCGACGTCCAGCAGCACCGGCGGGTACGCCGAGATCGACGGAGCCGGGCGCGGATCGGTCAGCGGCAGCGCATCCAGGTCGAGCTCCATCGCGCAGGTCCGCTTGGGCAGGCCCAGCGCCTCCAACGCCTTCGGGTGCAGTTCACCAGCGTGGCCAACGACAGTGCCGTCGACCTTCAAATCGGCGCAGCGACCCGGGTGCCACGGCGCGAGCGAACCGGTGGTGACCTCCAGCTCGACGTTCGCGGCACGGGCCACGGTGCGCGCGGCCTCGACCGCGTCCGCCCAGCCCGCGGCACGGCCCGAGCCCCACCAGCCGGCACGTTCGCGCTGGCCGGACAGCACCACCGCCGCGTGCGTGGGCTGCTCCGGCAAGGCCGCGTCGAGCTCGGCGA
>NZ_JAFRFW010000327.1:0-6897 GCF_017434145.1 Saccharopolyspora sp.
CGGCGAGCTGGGCAGGCACGGCTCGGTCGCGATGATCGGCGACGGCATCAACGACGCCCCCGCCCTCGCCGCCGCGGACATCGGCATCGCGATGGGCGCGACCGGCTCCGACGCCGCGATCGAGTCCGCCGACGTCGCCTTCACCGGCCACGACCTGCGGCTCCTCCCGCGGGCGTTCGACCACGCCCGTCGCGGACGGCGCATTATCAATCAGAACATCATCCTGTCGCTGCTGATCATCACCGCCCTGCTGCCGCTGGCCCTGTTCGGCGTGCTGGGGCTGGCCGCGGTGGTGCTGGTGCACGAGATCGCCGAGGTGATCGTGATCCTCAACGGGCTGCGCGCCGCGCGCACCAGGAAGTCGATCGCGTGACCGCGCAGGGCACCGTCGTCGCCGAGGGGACGAGCCCGCCCTCCCCGAAAGGTCGGAGGGCACTCGGCGTCGCCCTCGCGGTCGCCGTGCTCGCCGTGGCCCTCGATCAGGGGTCGAAGGCCCTCGCTGTGGCGCAGTTGACTTCTGGCGAGCGGGTTCCGCTGGTCGGCGACCTGTTCGGCCTGTCCCTGGTCTACAACCCCGGAGCCGCGTTCTCGCTCGGCTCCGGGTCCACCTGGATCTTCACCCTCGTCGGCCTCCTCGCCGCCATCGCGGTAGTTGTGTTCGCTGTGCGGCTGCGTGGCGCGCGGTGGGGTGCCGCGTTGGGCCTGGTCCTCGGCGGCGCGGTCGGCAACCTCGTCGACCGGCTCCTGAACCCGCCCTCCTTCGGACAGGGGCAGGTCACGGACTTCCTCGCCTACGGCGACCTGTTCGTCGGGAACGTCGCCGATGTCTTCGTCGTCGCCGGTGTCGGCCTGCTCTGCCTGATCCTTCTCCCGCCAGGCCCGGACCGGGCGTCGAACGACGCGCGATTCGAGGATGCCGCATGAAGGTCGAGCTGCTGCACATTGTCGGTTGCCCGAACACGGACGTGGCCGAAGCCAACGCGCGCGCAGCACTGGACGCTCTTGGATTCAGGGCCGTGCCTGTCGAGCTGGTCACGATCCGGACCGAGGCCGAGGCGGTAAGCACCCGGTTCGGAGGCTCGCCCACGATCCTCGTCGACGGCGTCGACCTGTTCCCGACAGCACCGGTCCGCTCGCTCGCGTGCCGCGTCTATGCGACGAGGAACGGGTTCGCCGGAGCGCCTACGCAGGAGCAGATCGAAGCAGCGCTGCGAGGCGCGTCCCGGTAGAGCAAGAACGGGCTGTAGCGCGATCGATGGCGCACGCCTCACGGCACATCGGTGTTCGCCGCAGGGACCAGGAAACCCGGAAACACAGCGGAGAGGCAGGGCCATTGGCCGCTGCCCCTCCCGTGCTCGCAGTCCCTCGCAGTCCCTCAGACGAGCAGTTCCGCCAGCAGCGTTTCGACGCGACCTTTGATCTCGTCCCGGATCGGGCGCACGGCATCGATGCCCTGTCCGGCCGGGTCGTCGAGCTTCCAGTCCTCGTAGCGCTTGCCGGGGAAGAACGGGCACGCGTCGCCGCAGCCCATGGTGATCACCACGTCGGAGTCCTGCACCGCTTCGGTGGTGAGCACTTTCGGCTGTTCGGCGGTGATGTCGATGCCGACTTCGCGCATCGCCTCGACGGCGACGGAGTTGATCTGGTCGGCGGGTATGGATCCGGCGGAGCGGACCTCGACGCGGTCGCCTGCGAGCTCGCGGAGCCAGCCGGCGGCCATCTGGGAGCGCCCGGCGTTGTGGACGCAGACGAAGAGGACGGAAGGCTTCTGGTCAGTCATTGTTGTTCGCTTTCGTTCAGTCGGTGAGCGTGGCGAGGAGCTCGCGGACGCGGCCCTCGATATCGTGGCGGATCGCGTCGACCCCGTCCGGGGAAGCGAGAGCCGGGTCGCCCACGGCCCAGTCCTCGTAGCGGACGCCGGGGATGATCGGGCAGACGTCGCCGCAGCCCATGGTGACCACCACGTCGGCCGCGCGCACGGCGTCGTCGGTGAGCGGCTTCGGGAACGCCGTCTCGGCTTCCTGCTCGCCCTCGATCTCCGTGAGCAGGGAGCGCACGTGCGGGTGCATGTCCGAGGCAGGGGCGGAGCCTGCTGAGCGGGCGATCACGGCACCGCCTGCGAGCTGGTTGACGATCGCGGCGGCGAGCTGGGAGCGGCCCGCGTTCTGCACGCACACAAACAGCACCTGCGGCACCCCGGCCGAGCGGTCCCTGGCCAGGTCGGCGAGGCGCTGCCGGGCGAACCGTTCGGTCAGCGGGATCATGTGCGCCGTCAGCTTCGCTGAACGCACCAGGCCGGCGTAGGACTCGCGCACGATCGCGATCACGAGGTCCCGGTTCAGCCCGGTGAGCTCGTCCGCGAGCTCTTCGGCGAGGCGGGTCACGCGGGCGTCCATCTGCTGCAGGGCCTCGGCCCGTGCTGCGGCGTCTTCGGGTTCGTCGGTGACGGCCGCGGCGGGAGCGAACGCGTCGAGGAGGGACGCGACGGCGCGCTGCTTGCCCGGCGCGATGCGGTACCAGACCCAGGTGCCGCGCCGCTCGGAGGCCAGCATCCCGGTCTCCTTGAGCACCTTCAGGTGGTGCGAGACCGTCGGCTGGGAGACCTCTGCCAGCTCGGCGAGGTCGCACACGCAGGACTCGCCGCGCGGGTCGGCCGCGATCGCGGAGAGCATCCGCAGCCGCAGCGGGTCCGCCAGCGCCTTCAGCGCACTGGCGACCGTGCTCGCCGCCTCAGCGCCGATTGCGTGGGTCGTCGACGGCGAGCATGCCTCGGCGTCGGGGATGGTGGCAGCGTCGGTCATGACGTCCTCGATTCAGCGGTATACGGATCCGTGCGGAACCAGGCTCTGGCGGCCCAGAGGGAGACGTAGACGAGGCCGACGAGCACAGGGACCTCGATGAGCGGACCCACGACGCCGGCCAGCGCCTGGCCGGAGGCGGCCCCGAAGGTCCCGATGGCAACGGCGATCGCGAGCTCGAAGTTGTTGCCCGCCGCGGTGAACGCCAGCGTCGTCGACCGCGCGTAGCCGAGGCCGATGCCCTTGCCGAGCAGCAGCCCCGCGAACCACATCAGGCCGAAGTAGACCAGCAGCGGCAGCGCGATGCGCGCCACGTCGAGAGGCTTCGCCAGCACCGCGTTGCCCTGCAGTGCGAACAGCAGCACGATCGTGCACAGCAGCCCGTAGAGCGCCCACGGCCCGATCCTCGGGAGGAACTTCTCTTCGTACCAGTCGCGCCCCTTGCGCTTCTCGCCGATGAAGCGGGACGCGAAGCCCGCGATGAGCGGGATCCCGAGGAACACGAGCACGTTCAGCGCGATCTGCCAGACCGAGATCTCCAGTCCCTGTGCGTCCAGGCCCAGCCAGCCCGGCAGCACAGTCAGGTAGAACCAGCCCAGCACCGAGAACATCACGACCTGGAAGACCGAGTTGATCGCGACGAGCACCGCGGTCGCCTCGCGGTCGCCGCAGGCGAGGTCGTTCCAGATCACGACCATAGCGATGCATCGGGCGAGGCCGACGATGATTAGCCCGGTCCGGTACTCGGGCAGGTCCGGCAGGAAGATCCACGCGAGCGCGAACATCACCGCGGGCCCGACGAGCCAGTTCAGCACGAGCGAGGAGACCAGGAGCTTCTTGTCACCCGTGACGGCTGCGACCTTGTCGTAGCGGACCTTCGCGAGCACGGGGTACATCATCACCAGCAGGCCCAGCCCGATCGGGACCGAGATCCCGCCGACCTCCATCGCAGACAGCGCGTCGGAGAGCGCCGGCACGAACCGGCCGAGCACGAGGCCGGCGACCATCGCGAGGCCGATCCAGAGCGGCAGCCACTTGTCGAGGGTGGAGAGCCGTTTCGGGGTGGTGCGGGTCAGGGCGTCGGTCATGCGAGCAGCTCCTCGAGCTTCGCGACGTAGACGGGTTTCGGGTGCGCGCCGATCAGCACGTCGACACGTTCCCCGTTCCGGTAGAAGCCGAGGGTCGGGATCGAGGTCACGCCGGCCGCGGTCACGGTCTCGGGGTTCTGGTCGGCGTCGATCTTCACGATCTTCACCCGGCCCTCGTACTCGCCGGCGAGCTGGTCCAGGATCGGGGCGATCGCCCTGCACGGGCCGCACCAGGTCGCCCAGATGTCGACCACGACGGGCAGCTCGGACTCGAGCACCTCGGCCTGGAAGGTGGCGTCGGTGACGGGGGTGACGGTGCTCATACGGAGACCTCCAGAACAGGCTCGGAAACGGTGGCGGGTGCGAGGTGCGACAGGTAGTGCTGGGCGTCCTGCGCGGCCGCGCAGCCGGTGCCCGCGGCGGTGATCGCCTGCCGATACGTGTGGTCGACGAGATCCCCGGCCGCGAACACCCCGGCCAGATTCGTCCGCGTCGACGGGTGCGCGACCCGCACGTACCCGTCCGCGTCGGTGTCGACCTGCCCAGTCACGAGCTCGGAGCGCGGGTCGTGCCCGATCGCGACGAACACCCCCGTCGCGTCGAGCCTCCGCTCGGCCCCGGTGATCGTGTCGCGCAGCGTGAGCCCGGTGACCTGCTCGTCGCCGAGGATCGCGGCGACCTCGCTGTTCCAGGCGACCTCGATCTTCGGATCGTCCAGCACGCGCTGTGCCATGATTCTCGACGCTCGGAACTCGTCCCGGCGGTGCACGACGGTGACTTTCGATGCGAACCGGGTGAGGAACAGCGCCTCCTCCATCGCGGAATCCCCGCCACCGATCACGGCGATCTCCTTGTCGCGGAAGAAGAACCCGTCGCAGGTCGCGCACCAGGACACTCCGTGCCCCGACAGGCGCTCTTCCTCGGGGAGGCCGAGCTTGCGGTACGCGGAACCCATCGTCAGGATCACCGCCCGCGCCCGGTACGTCATCCCGGCACCCGTCTCGATGGTCTTCACGTCGCCGTCGAGCTCGAGGCGAATCGCGTCGTCGTAGACGATCCGAGCGCCGAACCGCTCAGCCTGCGCCCGCATCGACTCCATCAGCTCCGGCCCCTGCACGCCATCGACGAAGCCGGGGAAGTTCTCCACCTCGGTCGTCGTCATCAGCGCACCGCCCGCGGTGACCGAGCCCGCGATCACGTTCGGCGCAAGACCCGCGCGGGCCGCGTAGACCGCCGCGGTGTATCCGGCGGGACCGGACCCGACGATGACCAGTTCGACTTCTTGATTCGACATACTTCTATATTGACATCTATCGAATCAGTTCGCGAGCCCATGCCGGCTTTGTCACCGGATGTTCACCTACCGTGCTCAGGCAGGGCTGCCAACGCCCTTCGCGCGTGACCTCCGCATCATCGACGAACAGTGCATGAAAAGTGCACTCTTCAACAATCGGACCTACCAGTATCCGGGATCACGACGTGCAACCGCGAACCGTCCGGAAGCGCCGCATCGACGAATGGACTGCTCAAGTCCAGACGACGTCCAGAACTCTTGAGCATTTTCTCGACCAAGTCCCGAATCTGTTGCGGATTCAGCTGCAAGCCGGTCAACTCGGACTCCCCGTTGCGCGCGACATAGATTTCGGTCGGTGCATTGATCCAGATTTCTTCGACTGCAGGATCATCGAGAAGCGGTTGAATCGCACCGAACCCGGTGACCGCGTCGAGGACGAATCGTTTTGCCTCCGCGGCCCGGCGCAACGACGGCACCGCACCGAGCAACGCGCGTTCTTCATAGTCGAGGAAAACCGCTTCGACGATCTGCCGAACTTCGGCCAGCTGGCGCATCGGGTCTATTCCGTCGCGCCGAAGCAACTCCCGGACTTCGCCTTCGACAATATCCACCGCGTCCATCGGAGCCTCCCCCTGGCTATGAATCCGCTGTGCTTCCATACAGGGTAAAACAAGTTCCAAAGCATTGACAGCAAAATCTTGGAGCTTGTGGACAACCGCAGCCGGAAGCTGCCGAACGGCATTTCGCCGGCCCCACGATCAGTGCCGACGGCCGAACCCAGGCCCCATATAACATTAAGATAACGGATTCACATCAGCCTCACAGGCCCCATTGATCACATTGCTATCATGAATGAGGGCAGATTAAACCATCTCGATTCCCACAAACGGCAGACATCGCACTCGACGCGCCGAGGCCGGTGCCCCTACCGCCATAACGCCAGATCAGAGTTTTTGGAGAATCCACATGAATTTCAAGCTTCGGACTTCGCCGTCCCGTATCTCCATTGCTCTGCTCACCTTGGCCGTCTTGCCCGCGTTGGCACTCGGCACCGGCGCCGCAGTGGCAGCCCCGCCACTCCCGGAACCGAGCTCGACCGCAGCCGCGGAAAAATCCGACCAGGCCCTTCCGCCTGAGATTCCGTCGCCCGGCGCGAAGATGGGCTGGACCGAAGATTCGGTCGTCGTACCGCAACTGCTCAAGAACGCGCCGGTCGAATCCGGCCCGAGGGGGGCTGCTGCACCGCAGGCAGTGACCGGATCGACGAGTTTCGTGCCTGGCTGGGGCATCCTCGGCCTCGATGTGAGTGCCTGGCAAGCCAAAGTGAACCCCAACGGTTCCCGGACCGACAACGTCAATTGGCAAGCCGAATGGAACCAGGGTGCTCGCTTCGCCTATGTCAAGGCCACCGAAGGGACCAGCTACAAATCGGACACCTTCGGACAGCAATACGGATCCGCGGCCGCAGTGGGCATGATTCGCGGCGCCTACCATTTTGCGTTGCCCAGCGTTTCGTCCGGAACCCAACAAGCAAACTTTTTCGCGGCAAATGGCGGCGGCTGGTCTGCCGACGGGATCACCTTGCCGCCCTTGCTCGACATCGAATACAACCCTTACGCGTCCTTGGGTGACACCTGCTACAACATGGCCGGCACCCAGATGGTCAACTGGATCAAAGAGTTCTCCAACCGGATGATGACGCTCACCGGACGCTACC
>NZ_JAFRFW010000328.1:0-6900 GCF_017434145.1 Saccharopolyspora sp.
CTGACCGAACCGGCCTCGGTGGTCGCCAAGGCGTGGGAGCAGGCCGAGCTGATCGGCCGCCGCGCCTACTACTACCGGCCGCGGCACGCGCTGATCACCGGCGCGGGCGCGATCGGCCTGCTCGGTGCGCTGCTGGGCGTGCAGCGCGGGCTGGACGTGCACGTGCTGGACCAGGTCACCGACGGGCCGAAGCCGGAGCTGGTGCGTGAGCTCGGCGCCACTTACCACACAACGCTGGACGACCTGGGTTGCGAACCGGACGTGGTGATCGAGGCGACCGGTGCCGGTGAGGTCGTGTTCGACGTGCTGCGCCGCACCGCGCGCAACGCGGTCACCGTGCTCACCGGCATCGCCGGGCACGAGCGGACGCTGCCGGTGCCCGCCGGGGCGATCAACGACGAGCTGGTGCTGGACAACGACGTCGTGGTCGGCAGCGTGAACGCGAACCTGCGGCACTACGAGCAGGCCGTGGGCGCGCTGCGGGACGCCGACCACGGTTGGCTGCGCAAGCTGCTCAGCCGCCGGGTTCCGCTGGGCGACTGGACCGACGTGTTCACCCGGCACGACTCCGACGTCAAGGTCGTCGTCGACCTGCAGGCTTGAGCCCGCCGACACGCCCGCGCACCACCCGATCAACCCACGCTCTGCCGGAGTGAACGGCCTGCTCGCCCAATCTAGTCGGACCAGCAGTCCGTTCACTCCATGGCCGATCGCTTCCGGCGGATGACGTCCGCGCGTGTCGGCACCCCGGCAAGCTCCGAGTGCAGCGGTCAGGAGACGTGGTCGGCGATGAAGGCGCGGATGCGCTCGGTGGAACAGGGGCGGGCGAAGAAGAAGCCCTGCCCGGTCTCGCAGCCGATGTCGGCCATCCGCCGCGCCTGCGCGTGCGTCTCCACGCCCTCCGCGGTGACGGTGAGCCCGAGCGTGTGCGCCAGGTCCACCAGCGTGCCGACGATCCGCGCGTCCACCGGATCGGCCCGCTCCGGATCGCGCAGCCCGGACATGAACGACCCGGCGATCTTGAGCTCGTGCACCGGCAGGTGCCGCAGGTAGGCCAGGTTCGAGTAGCCGGTGCCGAAGTCGTCGATGGCGATCCGCACGCCCATCTTGGCCAGCGTCCCCAGCGCCTCGATCGGCTCGTCGGCGGTGCCCATCACCGCGGACTCGGTCAGTTCGAGCTGCAACCGGCACGGTTCCAGCCCGGTTTCGCGCAGGATCGACTGCACGTCGGAGACCAGGTTCGGGTCGCGGGACTGGCGCACCGCCAGGTTGACGCTGACGAACGGGGCCGGCTCGCCGAACTCCTCGTGCCACTGCTTGGCCTGCCTGCACGCCTGGCGCAGCACCCAGCGGCCCAGCGGCACGATCAGCCCGGTCTCCTCGGCCAGGGCGATGAACCGGTCCGGGCCGAGCCTGCCCAGGTCCGGGTGCCACCAGCGGGCCAGCGCCTCCACCCCGACCACGCCGAACTCGCGCAGGCCCACCAGCGGCTGGTACTCCACGAAGAACTCTTCGCGCTCCAGCGCGGCGGGCATGGTCGCCGAGAGCCGGTACTGGGCGACTTCGGTGGCGTTGCGCTCCGGGTCGAACAGCGCCCACTGGCCCTTGCCCTCGGCCTTGGCCCAGTACAGCGTGACGTCGGCGTCGCGCATCAGCTCCGCGGCGCTCTGGTTCGCGATGCAGCGCTCGACGATGCCGATGCTGGCCGAGACGGACAGCTCGTGGCCGCCGATGCGGATCGGCTCGACCAGCGTGTCCAGGATCTCGTCGGCGACCTCGATGGCCTGCTCGGTGCTGGCCGAGTCCTCGATGAGGATCACGAACTCGTCGCCGCCCATCCGCGCGACCATCCGGTCGGCGCCGTGCACCGACAGCGCCAGCCGTTCGGAGACCGCGACCAGCAGGTCGTCCCCGACGTGGTGGCCGAGGCTGTCGTTGATCACCTTGAACCCGTCGAGGTCCATGTAGCACAGCGCGACCCGGTGCTCGGGCTTGCGATCGCGCATCGCGGCGGTGAGCCGCTCCAGGAACAGCGCCCGGTTCGGCAGCCCGGTCAGCGGGTCGTGCATCGCCTGGTGGCGCAGCCGGTCCTGGAGCATCTTGCGGTCGGTGACGTCCTCGATCATCGCCACCTGGTACAGCGGGAGACCGTCCTCGCCGCGCACCAGCGACATGATCAGTTCGGTCCAGGCGCGGCTGCCGTCCGGGCGGATGAACTGCTTCTCGATGCGGTACTGGTCGCGTTCGCCGCGGACGAGTTCTTCGTAGAGCCGCCAGACGCCCTCGGAGTCGGCCGGGTGCAGCAGGTCGTGCGTGGTCATCCGGCGCAGCTCCTCGGTGGGGCGGCCGAGGATGCGCCGCAGCGAGGAGTTGACCTCCAGGATGCGGCCGTTCATGTCCGCGATGCTGATGCCGATCGCGGCCTCCGCGAAGATCGCGCGGAAGCGGGCTTCGCTGGTGCGCAGCGCCTGCTCCACCGCGTCCCGGGCGTCGAGCACCGCCTGCCGGATGGCTTCCTGCTCGTCGAGCGTGCGCTTGCGCGCGGCGTGCACGAAGCCGGTGCACAGCGAGCTCTGCAGGGCGGACACGCGCTGCCTGCGGCCGGAGTCCTCGGGCAGGTTCAGCTCGGCCAGGAACCGTTCGCCGAGCAGGTCGACGCTGCGCGCCAGGGACTCCGCGCTGGTGAAGTGCACGGCCACCAGGTCGTCGCCCACGACGTGCGCGGGCGCGGGGTCGAACGGCTCGGACAGCAGGGCCGCGACCAGTTCGTCGGTGTAGCCCAGCAACCTGCCCTCGACCTCGGCGCTGGTCATCGGCACGTAGCTGGTGCCCATCAGGGACTGCGCCCAGACCGCGGCGAACCGGCGGCGATCGGTCCTGCTCACCGTCGAGTCCGCCGGTCGAGCGCTCGGCACCGGCGCGGTCCACCCGGTCATGCCCGTGGCGCCCCTCCACTCTCGGTCTTGGTACGGCGAATCCGCCCGGACCTCGTCGGTCATGCGGCGGCCCCTGGTCGTTCGGAGCATACGACCGGCTCCGCCGGGGGGTCGAACAGTCGCCACATCCCCACCCAGGGTAGTCATCCGCGTTGAACCAGCAGGGCAGGTTGGCCCAACGCGCGTGCGCCACCCGGCCGCAGCGAGTCGCGCACGAGCCGATGCTCACTCGTCCGGTGCAGCGCGGGTCGCGGAAAAGATGCGCGCCGTGCGATCTGCGGTTGAGATGTGGATCGGCGTTGTCCGGATTGCGCCATTGTGGTTGTTTTCCCACCCCGAGCCCGCGTAAGCAGTAAACGCTTCGCGATGGCGATCCCGGTACCGCCGGTGGCGGTCCCACCAGGCGACTACTCCCCGAGAGGTCCTGCTTCGATGACGCATCCGAGTGGACGTGCTCGCAACCGCGGGCTGATCTCCCTACTCTCGATCACCTGGGCCGGTGCTCTGCTGCTCGCCGCGCCCGCGCACGCCGGCAGTTCCCTTACCCGAACGGAGCAGGCGATGAGCTCTGCACAAAACGATCACGCGATGGGCTCGCAGATCCGCAAGCACGAAGGCGGCGGTGAGCAGGCCGCGCCGGAACGCGCGCTGCCGCTGGCCGCGGTCGAGGGCATCGACGTCAGCGGCCACCAGGGCAACGTGGACTGGCCGGCGTACTGGGGCCAGGGCAAGCGGTTCGCGTACGTCAAGGCGACGGAGGGCACGACCTACCGCAGCCCCTACTTCGCCCAGCAGTACAACGGTTCCTACGACGTCGGCATGATCCGCGGCGCCTACCACTTCGCGCTGCCGGACGTCTCCAGCGGCGCGGAGCAGGCGAACTACTTCGTCGACCACGGCGGCGGCTGGTCGCCCGACGGCAAGACGCTGCCCGGCGCGCTGGACATGGAGTACAACCCGTACGGCGACACCTGCTACGGGCACGACCCGGGGTCGATGACGGCCTGGATCAAGGACTTCAGCGACACCTACTTCGCCCGCACCGGGCGGTATCCGGTGATCTACACCAGCACCAGCTGGTGGAACCAGTGCACCGGCGGGGACTTCGGCGCGACGAGTCCACTGTGGATCGCGCGGTACGCGGACTCGCCCGGTGCGCTGCCCGCGGGCTGGGGCTTCCACACCTTCTGGCAGTACAGCTCGTCGCCGATCGACCAGAACTCGTTCAACGGCGCCTACGAGCAGTTGCAGGCGCTGGCCACCGGCTGAGCCCGGCGGCGCCGGGCCGCGGGCTCGGCACCGCGATTCCGCGAACCGGGCCCGCACCGGCACCGCCGGATGCGATGATCCCCGCGATGGGTGAGGACCGCGCGCGCAACCGCAGGGTGGGCTTGGCTCTCACCATCGCGCTGGCCGTGCTCTCGATGACCGGGGTGAGCACGGCGCTGCTGCTGTACGACCCGCGAGCCACCGGCGCGGACGCGCTGCGCACCGGAGGGCTCGCCGCGGGCTCGATCGTCGCGCTCTACGCGCTGTGGCTCAACGACCGCAGGCGCCGGGTGGAGGAACGCAGGCAGGAGCTGGACCAGCGCCGCCAGGAACTCGACCGGGAGCGCTACGAGCTGGAGCGGCAGCGCCAGGACCTGGAGGACCGCCGCACCGACCACGACCGCGACCGCGCCGACGACGAGCGCTTCGCCCGCGCCGTGGAGCTCCTCGGGCACGAGACCGACCAGGTGCGGGTCGGCGCCATGCACGCGCTGGCCGGGCTCGCGCGGACGCGCTCCCAGTACACCCAGACCGTGCTGGACGTGCTGTGCTCCTACCTGCGGCGGCCGTTCGACCATCCGAAGTGGATGGACCCGGAGGAACTCGCCGAATTCGCGGACCTGCCGCTGATCCCGCCGGAGATGGAGCGCGAGCGGCACGCGCGCCAGACCGCGCAGCGGCTGATCATCGAGCTGCTGCCGACCCGGGACGAGCCGGACCCGCCGACCTACGACCTGGACCTGACGCGCGCCTGGCTGGAGCGGTTCAACCTGTTCGACCGCGTGGTGGGGCGCATCGCGGCGTACCGCTGCCGGTTCCGGCACACCACGAACTTCAGCCGCGCGGTGTTCCGCGGTCACTTGGCGCTGCGGGATTCGGTGTTCCTGGGGCGGATCCGGGCGACGGAGGCGGTCTTCGAGCACGGCTTGCAATTGCGCGGCATCCGCGCGCTGGAGACGTGCGATTTCGACCGGGCGCGGTTCGAGCACGAGGTGGACTGGAAGCGGATGGATTGCGCGGCCAAGTGGTACGTGCGCGGGGCCGAGTTCGGCGCCGGCCTGGACCTGCGGCACGCGCGGTTGCACGGCGGGATCGCGCTGGGGCCGAACGAACCGGCCGGTGCGGTGCTGCTCGACGACTTCCGGGCGGGCACCGGATCCGACCTCCCGGCGTGGGCGACTCCGGAAACCCATGTGCCGCAACAGGAGAGTTCACGTGCGTAAGTTCGGACTGGCCGCGACCATCGCGTTCGCGGTGCTGGCGGTGTTCGGGGTGAGCCTGGCGCTGCTCGTCTTCGATCCCCGTGTCAACGGCGCGGACGCGCTGCGCACCGGTGGTTTCGCCGGGGGTTCGGTCGTCGCGCTGTACGCGCTGTGGCTCAACGACCGGCGCCGCCGAGTGGAGGAGAACCGCCAGGAGCTGGAGAGCAGGCAGACCCGGCAGGACCAGGAGCGGATCACCGACGAGCGGTTCGCCCGCGCCGTCGAACTGCTCGGGCACGACACCGATCAGGTGCGCGTCGGTGCGTTGCACTCGCTGGCCGCGTTGGCGAGCAACGACCCGGCACGCGCTCAGGCCGTGCTGGACATCCTGGGCGCGTACCTGCGACGCCCGTTCCAGCATCCGCACCGCGACGACCCCGTGGACCGCGACGCGGCGGAACGCGAGCTGCAGGTGCGGCGCACTGCGCAGCGCCTGATCGCGACGCTGCTGCCGCAGGCGACCGACACCGCGGCGCCCGCCTACGACCTCGACCTGACCAACGCCAAGCTGGAGTACCTCGACCTGTCCGGGCGGCGCATCGGCACGTTGACGGCTCGGCACGCGCGGATCTTCCGCGACATCAACCTGAGCCGGTGCGAGATCACCGGTCCGGTGTGGTTCACCCGCGTGGTCTTCGCCGACGACGGCAAGTTCCGCTGCAAGGACACCGTTTTCCACGACCGCGCCCAGTTCTCCGGTGTCGAGTTCGGCGGGCCCGCGGCGTTCGACCGCTCCGAATTCCGCGGGCGAGCCCGCTTCGACCAGGCGAAGCTGCACTCGGGCGTGACCTTCGACGGCGCCAGGTTCGCCGGGCCGCTCGAAAGCGACGGCGCCACGGTCGCCGACGCGGACCTGGATTCGCTGCTCGCGTTGACGACGCGCGCCTGCGCCGAGACCGAGTAGGTCGGGCCCGCGGCTGCGTCGGTGCGGGCCCGGCACCGTTCGCGGGCTGCGGTCACTCGGCGCCGCCGAGGGTGATCGGGGTGGCTGTCAGCGTCGAACCCTTGAGCACCTCGTCGGCTCGCCACGCAGCGGTCGAACCGCTCGACGAGCGGGGCGGACCGCGAAGTGAACGGACCGCTCGTCCCGATGGATCGAGGCGAACGGTCCGTTCACTCGGAGCCGAGCGGTCAGCCGAACAGCGCGGGAAGAGTGCCTTCCCAGGCCTCGCGGAGTTCGGCCAGCGGGACGTCGGCGACGTCCTGGAAGGCGGTGAGAACGGTCTGCCGATACTGGGCGAAGGCCTGCTCGTAGGCCGCCTCCGCCCCGCGCTTTTGCGCCCGGAGCTGACCCGCGTGGAAGATAGGCTGCAACAGGTTTGCGCCTAGGTTCCAGAGTTGCGTCCCCGGATCGAACAGATTTGCGGTGCGCGTGGCCGCGGAACCGTAGCTTCCGCTCAGCGTCAGCTGGGGAAACATGAGCGCCTCGGCGA
>NZ_JAFRFW010000329.1:0-1922 GCF_017434145.1 Saccharopolyspora sp.
AGCTGGGGCCGGTCCAGCGGCAGCGCGTGGCTGGCGTCGGCCGCGGTGACCAGCTCGCCGCGCGGGAACAGCCGCATAAGCTCGGCGTGCGTCGCATCCAGCTGCGCGCGGTACTCGGACGGCAGGCCGGGGCGCCGTTGCGGCACCACGAGCCGCATCGGGACATCAGGCGGGTCCGCCCGCAACGCCGCCGAAGCCTCGCGCGTGCAGGAGGTCAGGCGGCGCAGGACCGTCGCCGATCGCCACAGCTCCCGCCAGTCGTTCCACTGGCGCTTGGCGAATCGGAGCCCGGCCGGGCTGATCTCCGGGCCCGCCATCCGCTCGATGAGGCGTTGGCCGCGGGCCGTCCGGAAAAACCCGAGCCTTGCGGCGATCGCGAACACTCGGGTCTGCACACCGCTGATCGCCAGCCGCACCCCGGCGGGCAGCTTCGTGTCGGGTAGCGGTACTGACGGGTCGGCCAGCACCACACCGGAAACCAGTTCCGGGTGCCGCGCGGCGAACAGCTGCGCCACCAGCCCGCCGGACGACCAGCCGACCACGACCACCGGCGTGCTCGTCCCGGTCGCCCGCAGCAGTCCGGCGAGGTCGTCGGCCATGGCAGCGACGGTCCGGTGCTGCGGCCCGTCCGAGCGCCCGCTGCCCGCCCGGTCGTAGGTGAGCACGGTCGCCGATGCGGCGAGGCGGTCCGCGAACTCGCCCCAGACCGCGCCGCTGCCGTTGCCCGCGCCGCCCGCTTCCAGCACCACGGCGGGACCCGCGCCGCGCTGCCGGATGCAGAGCTCGCGGCCGTTGACTTCGATCAGCGTTCGGGGTGCCTTGTTTCCCATCGGCCGAGCGTTGCCGATCACTTCCGGCGACCGCTGTCGAATTCGCTGTGAGCGGAAACCTGCCACCCGGCGGAGCGAGGCAGCCGCGAGTCGTGACCATCCGCACATCGCCGCAGCGATGCCGACTAGGGCCTGGTGGAATCGGCGCGTGAACGCGCTGTGAACATCGACCGGAAGACCTGGGTGCTGCTGGCGCACGCCACCCTCACCCAGCTGGTGACCTTCGTGCTGCGGCCCGCGACGTCCTACCGCGCGCTGGAGCTGGACGTGCCCGCGTCCTGGCTCGGTTTCCTCTCGGGCAGCTTCGCGCTGGTTCCGCTGGTGCTGGCGTTGCCCGCCGGGCACATCGTGGACCGGATCGGGGAGCGCCGGGTGATGATCGCCGGCGGGGCGCTGATGTGCGCGGCGGGCGGTGCGTTCCTGGTGTTCGGCGATTCGGTCGCGGGCTTGGTCGCGGGCAACGTGCTGCTGGGCACCGGGCACCTGTGCTCGGTGATCGGCCAGCAGGCGCTGGTCGCGAACACGGCGAGTTCGGCCCGGCTGGACGCGGCTTTCGGCTACTACACCTTCGCCGCCTCGCTCGGGCAGGCGGCCGGCCCGCTGCTGATCGTGGCCTTCGGCGGTTCGCAGGCGATCCCGGACACCACGCCGATCTTCTGGGGTGCGACGGCGATCGCGGTCGTGCTGTTCTGCTGCTCGCTGGGGATCCGCGGCCGCACCGCGTCGAGCGGGAAGGCGGCCGCCGAGTCCGGCGGAGTCGGCGCGCTGCTGCGGATGCCCGGCCTGATCCCGGCGTTGACCACGAGCTGCGTGGTGCTGGCGGCGGTGGACATCTCGGTGGTCTACCTGCCCGCGCTCGGCGCGGAACGCGGCATCGCTTCCGGACTGGTGGGGGTGCTGCTCGGGCTGCGCGCGGTCGCTTCGATGGTGTCGCGGTTCTTCCTCGGCTCCAGCACGCGGCTGCTCGGGCGGCGGCGCCTGCTGGTGATGAGCATCGTGGCCGCCACCGCCGGACTCGGAGTCGTCGCCGCACCCGTACCCGTGTGGCTGCTGGTGCCCGCGGTCGTGCTGGCCGGGCTCGGGATGGGCGTC
>NZ_JAFRFW010000330.1:0-3570 GCF_017434145.1 Saccharopolyspora sp.
ACTGGTAGGCAAGCGTCTCGATGATCACGTCCGGGACCGCCGTCGCCACCGCCTCGGCCACCGCGGCCCGCCCGTCGTCCGGGCTGAACTCGGTTCCGGTGAACACCGGCGGCCGCCGCGTCACCCACGTCGTGCCTGCGACCTCGGCGATCTCGGTGAGCAGTTCGACCGCGGAGATGCCGCCGCCGACGACGATCACCCGCAGCCCGCGGAACTCCTCTGGCCCGCGGTAGTCGGCCGTGTGCAGCTGCCTGCCGCGGAAGGTCGCCTGACCCGGGTAGTGCGGCACGAACGGCCGCCGCCACGTTCCGGTCGCGTTGATCACCGCCCGGGCGGCCCAGCGCTCGGAGCCCGCGTCGACCAGCAAGCGCCGGTCGGGGCCGTACCGCACCGAGTGCACCTGCACGGGACGGCGCACCGGCAGGTGGAACGTTCGCTCGTAGCGGTCGAAGTACTCCGCCATGACCTCCGCGGCCGGGCGCTGCCCGACCTTCTCCCGCAGCGGCAGCCCGGGGAGGTCGTGGATGCCGTGCACGCCGCCGATCCGCAGCGATGGCCAGCGGTGCCGCCACGCTCCGCCGGGCGCCGAGTCGGCGTCGAGGACCACGTGATCACCGGCGTCCGCGAACCCGTTGCGTCCGAGGTGGTACGCGCTGCTGAGCCCGGCCTGCCCGGCCCCGATCACGACCACGTCGACTTCGTGCTCCACGTTCACCGCAACGCCGCACCCGGCCGCGGACGTCCCGTACCCGGTGTGTCGTCGACCACCGGGAAACGCCACTCGGGCGGGTGCGACGGACGCCACTCCAGCCCCTCTTTAACCCGTCCGAAACAAGCGCCTAGTATCGAAGTGCAAGTGGGTGTTCGCCCCAAACCTCTTCCGCTCGTCGTGCCTTCGGGCCATGCCTGTGCGCGGCCGCTGGCGCATGTCCGGAAGACGGGGAGGTAAGCAGAAGGGAGGCAATGAAAGTGGCAATGGTGTGGGTGGCTCTTGCGGTCGAAGCTGTCGTGCTGCTCGCGGCTGCGGTCGCGGCGGTGAGGTGGGTTGGCAAGCCTGCGCCGAACACCCCGGCCCGGCCCGCTGAACAGCAGGGACCGGTGACCGAGCCGACCGGTGGGCTGATCGAGCAACCGGCCTGAACGAGTGCAGCGGGCTTGCCCGTCGAGGGCAAGCCCCGAGCACGGTGATCGCCGCGCCATCGGCGGCGAAACCGGTTTCGTTACACATTTTCCCGGGATGCTTTTCCCGGTTTTTCGCGGCGCTTTCCGCGTTCGTCGGAACTTCCTTTTTCGCGTTTCATCGCGCGGGTTGCCGCCCGGCCGACAGGTCCGCGCCGGGCATCGCCCGGCCCCCGATAGAGTGCCCGGGTCCCTGCTCGACGACCGCGGAAGGCAGTTGTGACCACATCGCAGCAGCAGCCCCGTCCCGGTGCTTCGCCCGGCTCGGCGCTCGCGGAGTACCGCAGGTTCGCCGCACGGGCGGTGCGCGAACCCGGCCTGGTCGGCGCGGTCGCGCCGAGTTCTCCTTTCCTGGCGCGTGAAATGGCGGCCGTCGTGCCGAGCCGCACGGCCGCGCCCGTCGTGGTCGAGCTGGGTCCCGGCACGGGTGCGCTTTCCCGCGCGGTGCACGAGCGGCTGCCCGAAGGCGGCAGGCACCTGGCGATCGAGATCGACCCGGGCATGATCGAGCACTTGCGCGCCGACCTGCCGTGGCTGGAAGTCGTGCGCGGCGACGCGTCCCGCCTCGGCGCGCTGCTGGCCGAGGCAGGGGTGAGTTCGGTGGACGCGGTGGTCAGCGGGCTGCCGTGGTCGATCTTCTCCGGCGAGCTGCAGCGCGACATCCTGACCGAGGTCGGCAAGGCCCTCGCGCCGGGTGGCGCGTTCACCACGTTCGCCTATGTGCACGCGCTGGGCATGTCCGGTGCGCAAGCGTTCCGCCGCCGCCTGGACGGCGCGTTCGACGAAGTCCTCACCAGCCGCACGGTGTGGCGCAACGTGCCACCGGCCCGCGTCTACACCTGCCGCCGCCCCAAAGCTTGATCGCCGGAGGTTGATCCGGCGCGCGCACGTGCCGTGCAACCCGGTGGCGGAAATTTGCCACCGGAACAGAGCATGTCCCGTGGCGCGAGATCGGTCTACGGTCGCCATGTGGGGACATTGGTGCGGCTCAGACCGGTGCTATCCGACGACCTTCCCGAATTGGAGCGGATGCTCAACTCCCGGGAAGCCAGCCATCCCTACAACTGGTTCGGCTACCAAGGCTCCGGGCACTTCGGCAAGCGGTGGGAGCGATCCGGGCTGCTCTCGGCCGACGAGGGCGTGCTGCTGGTGGTCTACGAGCAGGACCCGGACCACCGGCTGGGGTTCGTGTCCTGGGACAAGAGCAAGACGGGGCAGAACTCGTTCTGCTGGAACATCGGCATCAACCTGCTACCGGACGCGCGCGGCCAGGGCCACGGCACCGAGGCGCAGCGCCAACTCGTCGAGTACCTGTTCGCGCACACCCAGGTCAACCGGATCGAGGCGGGCACCGAGGTGGACAACTTCGCCGAGCAGCGCGCCCTCGACAAGGCCGGTTTCACCCGCGAGGGCGTGCTGCGCGGCTGGTTGTTCCGCGGCGGCCGCTGGCGCGACTGCGTGCGCTACAGCGTGCTGCGCGAGGAGGTCGTGCGGGACTGATCAGTCCAGCTGCTCTTCCAGCCACGTCGTGTGCACCGGGCAGCTGCGCAGCTTGTCGTCGTCGACCAGGCGCTGGTGCAGTCCGATCGTGTTGGCGACCCCTTCGATCCGGAACTCCGCGAGCGCCTGCCTGGCCCGCGAGTACGCCTGCTCCCGATCGGCTCCCCAGCAGATCAGCTTGGCGATCATGGAGTCGTAGAACGGGCTGATCCGGTCGCCGCGAGTCAGCCCGGTGTCCACCCGCACGCCCGGCCCGCCGGGCAGGTCGAACGCGGTGACCTCGCCGGGGCAGGGCGCGAAGTCGCGGTCCGGGTCCTCGGCGTTGATCCGCAGCTCCACCGCGGCACCGTTGCGGGTCAGCTGCCGCTGGGTGCACGAGATCGGTTTGCCCGCGGCGACCCGCAGCTGCTCGGCGACCAGGTCGACCCCGCTGACCAGCTCGCTGACCGGGTGTTCCACCTGGATGCGGGTGTTCATCTCCATGAAGTAGAAGTTCTGGTCCTCGTCGACCAGGAACTCCACGGTCCCGGCGTTGCGGTAGCCGACGTGCCGCGCCAGCCGCACCGCCGCGTCGGTCATCAGTTCCCTGGTCCGTTCGTGCAAGCCCGGTGCGGGCGCTTCTTCCAGCAGTTTCTGCCTGCGCCGCTGGACCGAGCAGTCCCGCTCGAACAGGTGCACCACGTTGCCGTGATCGTCGGCGAGGACCTGCACCTCGACGTGCCGCGGCCGGGCCAGCGCCCGTTCCAGGTACGACGTGCCGTCACCGAAGGCGGAACGGGCCTCGGCCTGCGCGGCAGGCAGCACGTCGGCCAGCTCCTCGGCCGAGGAGACCGGGCGGATGCCGCGCCCGCCACCGCCGGCGGCAGCCTTGACCAGCACCGGGTAGCCGAT
>NZ_JAFRFW010000331.1:0-5989 GCF_017434145.1 Saccharopolyspora sp.
CCCGCCGCGGCGCGGGAACGGGCACGACCGGACGGGAGACCTTGCCCAGCAGCGGCAGCCACACCGAGGCGCTCCCCGCGAGGATCGCCAGGCACAGGTGCAGCGGCTCGTGCTGCGGCGCCGGGATCGCATCGATCGATCCGGCGCGAGCCGCGGGATCGTGCAGGCCGTGCTGATCGGTCGCGGCGTTGACCGTGGTTCGGTGCTCAGCGGCTGTGCGAGCGTGCGCACCGGCCACGGCGTGCTGTTGCGAAGTCACGGTGTGCTGCTGGGAAGCCGACGGTTGCTGCGGAGCCGAGGGTTGCTGGGAAGCCGTGGCGGCATGCCCGTCGACCTGGCCGTGCCCACCGTGCCCCGCCGGAACGTGATGCATCAGCAACACTCCGAGCACGAGCCCGACCAGCAGCACCCACCGGCCGGGGCTTGACCGACCACGCACGCCTCCCAGCCTAACGACCGCCTGGCGCAACCCGTCGGACCGGACGGCGCCCGACCGTCACCAGCCCACCTTCCCCTTGCCCGCGAGCAGCGATTTCGCGATCACCGTGCGCATGATGTCGCTGGTGCCTTCGCCGATGGTCATCAGGATCGAGTCGCGGTAGAGCCGCTCGATCTCGAACTCCTTCGAGTAGCCGTACCCGCCGTGCACCCGCATCGATTCCTGCGCGGCCTGCAACGCGACCTCGGAGGCGTGCAGCTTGGCCATGCCGGTCTCCAGGTCGGCCCGCTCACCGCGGTCCAGCTTGCTCGCCGACCAGTAGGACAGCAGACGCGCGGCCTGCAATCGGGTGGCCATCTCCGCGATCCGCAGCTGGATCGCCTGGAACTGCCCGATGGCCTGGCCGAACGCTTCGCGCTCGCCCGCGTAGGCCACCGCCTCGTCGTAGGAGCGCTGCGCGATGCCGAGACTGCGCCCTGCGATGTTCAACCGGCCGGTCTCCAGCGCGGAAAGGGCCTGCTGCATACCGCGCCCCTCCACCCCGCCGAGCAGGTTCTCCGCGGGCACCCGCACGTCCTCGAACACCACCTCGCAGGACTCGGTGCCCTTGTAGCCGAGCTTCGGGATGTCCTTGGTGACGGTGAAACCGGGCGCATCGGCGTCCACCAGCAGCACGCTCATGCCGCGGTGCGCGGGCTCGGCGCTGCGGTCGGTCTTGACCAGCACCGGCAGCGGGTCGGCGTGCCGCGCGTTGGTGATCCACATCTTGCTGCCGTTGAGCACGTAGTGCTCGCCGTCGCGCTCGGCGGTGCTGCGGATGCCCTGCAGGTCGGTGCCCGCGTCGGGTTCGGTCAGCGCGATGCCGGTGCGCCGCGCCCCGGTCGCCAGCTCCGGCAGGTATTTCCGCTTCTGCTGCTCGGTTCCGTGCCTGGCGAGCATCCAGGTGGACACCGAATGGCTGCCGAGGATGCCGCCGATGCCCATCCAGCCGCGCGCGATCTCCTCGAAGACCAGGGTGAACGTCACGAAGTCCGCGTCGACCCCGCCGTACTCCTCGGGCACCAGCAGTCCGAACAGCCCGAGTTCGGCCATCTTGTCGATGATCTCGGCGGGGTAGCGGTCGGTTTGCTCCCACTCCTTGGCGACCGGCACGATCTCGGCGTCCACGAAGTCCCGCAGGACCCGTTGGAACTGGGCTTGTTCCTCGTTCAGCTCGAAGTCCACGGCGCGTCTCCTTCCGCTCCGAAAGCGCCTCCGGCGGCGAGCCTGCGGAATTCCGCCGCGTCCACGCCGATCAGATCGTCCAAAGTGGATGATGTGTGCTCGCCCAGCTGCGGCGCGCGGTCGTGCTCGGCGCGCGGTTGGCCCGCGCGCACCGGAGATGCGACCTGCTCGACCTGCCCGAACCTCGGATGCTCGGTCCGCACCACCATGCCGCGCGCAGCGGTGTGCTCTTCGCGCAGCGCCTCCGGAACGGTGTTGATCGGCGCGCACGGCACACCGGCCGCTTCCAGGGCCGTGAGCCAGTCCGCGGTGCTTCGCCCGGCCAGTTCCCGCTCGATCAGCCGGACGCACTCGGCGGAGTTCTCGTAGCGCTCGGCCGGGGTGGCGAAGCGGGATTCGGCCGCCCACGCCGGAGAACCGATGGCTTCGACGAACTTCTCCCAGAACTTCTGCTTCGCGCAGCCGATCACGATCCACGAGTCCGCGGTCGGGAAGTTCTGGAACGGCACCAGGCTCGGATGCGCCGAGTGGTGCGTGCGCTTCGGCTCGAAATCGCGGTTGAGGTGCCAGGTCGCCAAGTACGTCAGCATCCCGATCGCGGTGTCGTACAGGCTCACGTCGCAGTCGCAGCCCACACCGTCGCGCCGCGCGCCGTGGATCGCCGAGAGCATCGACAGCGCAGCCACGAGTCCGCCCGAGTAGTCCACCATGGACAGTCCGGATTTGGTGGGCGGCCCGTCCGGCTCACCGGTCACCGACATCCAGCCCGCCAGGCCCTGCAACATGTAGTCGTAGCCGGGCTGCTCGCTGCGCGGCCCGGTCATCCCGTACCCGGACAGCGAACAGCACACGATCCGCGGGTTGAGGTGCTTGAGGTCGTCGTAGCGGATGCGCATCTTCTCCGGCACGTCGCCGCGCAGGTTCGAGTAGACCGCGTCGCTGACCGCGACCAGCCGCTCGAAGACCTCCCGGCCCTGCGGATTGGTCAGGTCCAGCAGCACGGAGCGCTTGTTGCGGTTGAACGCCTCGAAGAACAGCGAGTCGCCGCCTTCGGCGTACGGCGGGGTCTGCCTGCCGACGTCGCCGCCGAAGCGCGGGTCCTCGACCTTGATGACCTCCGCGCCGAGGTCGGCGAGGTGCACCGACCCGAACGGTCCCGCTCCGTACTGCTCGACGGCCAGTATCCGCACGTCCTGCAACGGAAGCCCGCTCATTCGGCACCTCCGGCTTCCAGCGACAGCGGGCCGTTCTTGGCCGCGGGGAAGGAGTCGATCTCCGCGGCGTGCGCCTGCTTGTAGATCAACACCGTGCGGTCGAACGACAGGCACTCGTCGCCTTCGGCGTTGAGCCCGCGGGTGTGCACGTTCACCAGGCCCGCGTACGGCTTGGACTTGGATTCCCGCTTGCCGGTGCAGATCGATTCGCCGTAGAGCGTGTCGCCCACGTACACGGGGTGGGTGAGCGCAACGTTGGTCATCGCCAGGTTGGCCACCGCGCGCTGGCTGATGTCGCGCACGCTCTGCCCGAGCAGCATCGCGATGGTCAGCCCGGAGTTGACCAGCACCTTGCCGAACGGGGTGTGCGCGGCGTAGTTCGCGTCGAAGTGCGCGGGGTGGGTGTTCATCGTCAGCAGCGTGAACCAGGTGTTGTCCGCTTCGCTGATGGTGCGCCCCAGCGGATGCCGGTAGACGTCGCCGACGGCGAAGTCCTCGAAGAAGCGCCCTTGCTGAGCTTCGTGCACGGTCACCGCCGCACCTCCTGTTCGCCCTTCGCCCGCCCGGCGGTGCCGGTGCGCCGCCGGGAGTTCCCCCGATTCGCCGGAGTTCCCCCCGATTCGCCGGAGTTCCCGGAGTATGCGTCCGGGCGAACTCGCCACGCAATACGTCTGACATTTTGCTGCCGTGGTCTGCTCCGAGCGGTCCGGTTTGTCGTACGCTGGGTCGACACCGACCGACCGGGGGGCGGAGATGACGGCGGACGACGGCGCGAAGCTGCGGGTGCGCCCGGTGCAGGCCGCCTACCGGCAGGTGGCCGAGCAGCTGCGGGACCAGATCGTCAGCGGCGCGCTGCCCTCCGGGGCGAAGCTGCCGAGCGAAGCCGAGCTGGGCGGCATGTTCGGGGTCAGCCGCTCCACCGTGCGCGAGGCGCTGCGGCTGCTGGCCAGCCAGCACCTGATCGACACCGCCCGCGGCGTGACCGGTGGCAGCTTCGTCGCTGCCCCGGACGCCGGAGCGGTCGCCGAGCACCTCGGCGGCACGCTCGGGCTGCTGGTCAACGCGCGGAACATGAGCGTGGACAACCTGCTGGAAGCCCGCTTGCTGCTGGAACCGCCCGCGGCCCGGCTCGCCGCCGAGCGCGCCGACGCCGCGGATCTCGCCGAACTCCGCGAAACGACGGAGAAGACCGGGCACCTGCATCCGGACGAGGGCTTCGCGGTGCACTGGGACTTCCACACCACGCTGGTGGCGGCCAGCGGCAACCCGCTGCTTCGGATGATGTGCCAGCCGGTGAACGCGGTGCTGCGCACGCGGCTGCACCGGGATCGGGTGGCGCGGGAGGTGTGGGAGGACATCGACGCCGAGCACGCTCGCGTGCACGAGGCGGTCGCCGCGGGCGACGCCGACGCGGCCGAGGAGCTCGTGCGCGAACACCTCCTCGCGCTGCGCCCGCTCTACGAGCGCATGGAGGACTGACCTCCCCCCGTCTCCCGGTTCCTTCCCGAGTGAACGGACTGTTCGACTGAATAGATTGGACGAGCGGGCCGTTCACTCGGAAAGCTCGCTCGGAAAAGTCTGACGTTTGTCTTGTGGGTGTCGTGGCGAGGCTTGCAGACTGATGGTGTCCGGCGGTCGTCAACGGCGAGACCACCCGGTCCGGCCCGCCGGTCCGACAGCCATGGAGGCGCCATGCCCGCCATCGCGGACGTGCTCGGCGAATTCGCCGCCCGCACCACTGCCCAGCACATCCCGGACGAGGTGCTGGAGCGGGCGCGGCACCTCGCGCTGGACTCGGTCGGCGTCGCGTTCGCCGCCACCGAGCACGATTTCGCCCGCAACGCCCGGCGCGCGGTCGCCGAACTCGGCCCCGGCGAGCAGCCGGTGCTGGGCCTGCCGGACCGGCTCGCCCCGCGAGAAGCCGCCATGCTGGGCGCGATCCTGGTGCACGGCTTGGACTTCGACGACACGCACATGCCCGCGGTGACCCACGTGTCGGCTTCCGCGCTGCCGGTGAGCATCGCCGCCGCGATCAAGCACGGCCGCAGCGCCGAGGAGCTGCTCGCGGCCTACGTGCTCGGCGTCGAGATCAGCGCCCGCGTCGGCAAGGTCGCCCGCGGCGGCTTCCACGACGCCGGGTTCCACCCGACGGGTGTGGCCGGGGCGTTCGGTTCCGCGGTGAGCGCGGCGAAACTGGCCGGAGCGGGCGCGGACGGAATCGCCGAGTCGCAGCGCATCGTCGGCTCGATGGCTTCGGGCCTGCTGGAGTTCCTGGCCGACGGCGCGTGGACCAAGCGGCTGCACCCGGGCTGGGCGGCCAACAGCGCGATCACCGCGGCGACCTTCGCCGCGACCGGCTGGCCCGGCCCGCCCGAGGTCTACGAAGGCCGCTACGGCCTGTACGCGACGCACCTGCAGACTTCCGAGTGGGACGCGCAAGACGCACTCGACGGGCTGGGCGAGCGCTGGGAGCTGCTGGACACCGCGGTCAAGCCGTACCCGAGCTGCCACTTCACGCACGCCTTCGCCGACGCGATCCTGGCGCTGCGCGAGTCCGCAGGCGTCGAAGCGTCCGAAGTGGACTCGGTGCGCTGCCGCATCCACGAAACGCCCGCCGCCGCGGTCTGCGATCCGATCGAACGCAAGCGCCGCCCGCAGGACGACTACGACGCGAAGTTCAGCCTCCCGTTCATCGCCGGGGCCTGCCTGGCGCGCGGACGGCTCACGCTCGCCGAGTTCGCCGCGGATTCCTTGGCGGACCCGGAGATCCTGCGGCTCGCGGAGCTGGTCGAGATCGCCGACGATCCGGAAAGCCGTTTCCCGCAGGCATATTCGGGCGAAGTGGAGATCCTGCTGCGGGACGGCCGCAAGCTCACCCGGCGCGAGGACGTCAACCGCGGGCACGCCGAACGCCCGCTGACCCACGAGGACATCCGCGCCAAGTTCACCGACAACTTCGGCGCGGACGCGAAGGACACGATGCGGCACGTGCTCGCACTCGGGAACGGTGGCAGCGCGAGCGAATTCGCCGAAGCGTTGCGCGCCGGGTGAGCAGCCCGGCGCTCGCAGAGCCGCAACGAGCAGCGGCGGCTGCACGGTTCAGCATCAGGCC
>NZ_JAFRFW010000031.1:0-2663 GCF_017434145.1 Saccharopolyspora sp.
AGCGACGATGCGCTGTCCGCGGCCGCGGAGCTGATCCGCGACGCCGAAGCGCTGCTGGTGTGCGCGGGCGCGGGGATCGGGGTGGACTCCGGCCTGCCCGACTTCCGCGGCGACACCGGTTTCTGGCGGGCCTATCCGCCGTACGAGCGGCTGGGCCTGAGCTTCGCCGAGGTCGCCGATCCGGTCCACTTCGCCGAAGATCCCGGGCTGGCGTGGGGCTTCTACGGCCACCGGCTGGCGATGTACCGGCGCACCACGCCGCACGAGGGTTTCCGGATCCTGCGCCGCTGGGGTGCGTCGATGCCGTCCGGCTCCGGCGTGTTCACGTCCAACGTGGACGGACATTTCCAAGCGGCCGGGTTCGAGCAGGTCGCCGAATGCCACGGCAGCATCCACCACCTGCAGTGCCTGGAACCCTGCACGGACGACGTGTGGTCCGCCGACGACGTCTCCGTCGAGGTCGACACCGCGACCATGCGGGCGGTTCCGCCGCTGCCCGCCTGCCGCAACTGCGGCGGCACCGCGCGGCCGAACATCCTGATGTTCGGGGATTTCAGCTGGATCCCGGAGCACGCGCAGCCAGCGCTGGACTCGTTGCAGGCGTGGCGGCGGTCGTTGCGCTCGGCCCGCCTGGCCGTGGTCGAGCTGGGCGCGGGAACCGCGGTGCCGACGGTGCGGCGGCACGCCGAGCTGGCCAGCGCCGGGTCCGGCGCACTCATCCGGATCAACCCGCGCGAGCCGGAGGTCCGGCACGGGCGGGGCATCTCGCTTCCCGTGGGCGCGCTGGAGGCGCTCGGGGCGATCGACGAGCGGCTCTGACTCAGCTCGGGACCACCAGGTGCGCGAACACCGCGCGGTGATCGCTGCCCGGCACGTCCAGCACCGAGTACGCCTGCGCAACCACGCCCGCGCTGGTCAGCACGTGATCGATGGTCACCCGCGGCACCCAGCCGCTGCCCCAGGTCGGGGTGAACCCGCCGCCGGTGACCTCGGCCGCGTCCGAATAGCCGCGCCCGAGCATCGTGCGCAGCGGCGTGTGGTCCAGCGTCCCGTTGAAGTCACCCGCGAGAACCCGGGCCGGGCCGCCCTCCGCGGGCGGTCCGGGCAGCGCGGTGATCTCGCGCAGCCATGATCCGGCGGTGTCCGCGCCCATCGGGTACAGCGGGTGCACCCCGACGAACTCGACGTCCCGCCCGCCGGGCAGGTCGATGCGCGCGGAGGGCTGCGCCAGCGAGGTCGGCGGCACCAGCGACAACTCGCGCATCGGGAAGCGGGAGGCGATCCCGGTCCCGTCCGCGCCGGGACGGGCGTGCACGACGCGGTGCGGCAGCAGCTCGCGCAGGCCCGCGCGGTCCAGCGCGGCGACTGCCTCCGGCGTGACCTCCTGCAGGCTCAGCACGTCGACCCGGCGGCTGCGCACCAACTCGACCACCCGCTCCGGCTGCGCTTGGCCGAAGTACAGGTTGACCGACAGCACCCGCAGCGGCGTGCCCTGCACGGGAGTCGGCGAGTCCGGGATTCCGCGGGGTAGCACCAGCACCGCCAGCAGCACCGTCAGCAGCGCGGCGACCAGCGTGCTGATCCACCGCCGCAACGCCAGCCCGAGCACGACCAGCACCACGCCGACCGGAAGTGCGTACTGCAGGATCGCGACCAGTGCGATCGTGTACCGGTTCTGCGTGTCGAAACCGAGCAGCACCGGCGCCGTCCACGCCAGCAGGCCGAGCACGGCGAGCGCGACCAGCGCGGTCACGGTGCCGCTCTTGCGCTTGCGGGGATGTGGTTCGATCTCCTGCGGTTCGGCCACGGCCAGATCCATGCACTCCCCCCGACACCCGTTCCCGCACCGGCTGCCAGCGACCTGTGCGCCGACTGTCAGCCGTGCCCCCGATGATGGCGAGGATAGCGAAACGAGGAGGGGGAATGTCCCACGCGATCCAGGCCGAAGGTCTGGTGAAACGGTTCGGCGCCACCACCGCGCTGTACGGAATCGACTTGGCCGCGCTTACCGGCTCGATCCTCGGCGTGCTCGGCCCGAACGGCGCGGGCAAGACCACCGCCGTGCGGATCCTGGCCACGCTGCTGCGGCCGGACGCGGGCGAAGCGCGCATCGCAGGGCACGACCTGCGCCGCGAAGCGGTGGCGGTGCGCAGCAAGATCGGGCTCACCGGGCAGTACGCCTCGGTGGACGAGGAACTGACCGGCACCGAGAACCTGGTGCTGATCGGCAGGTTGCTCGAGCTGCCCCGCCGCGAGGCGCGCGCCCGCTCCGCCGAGCTGCTGGAGCGCTTCGGCCTGTCCGACGCGGCGCACCGGTCGCTGAAGACCTACTCCGGCGGGATGCGCAGGCGGCTCGACCTGGCCGCAAGCCTGGTCGGCAGGCCCGAACTGCTCTACCTCGACGAACCCACCACCGGGCTGGACCCGCGCAGCCGCAACCAGGTGTGGGACATGGTCCGCACGCTCACCGAAGAAGGCGTCACCGTGCTGCTGACCACCCAATACCTGGAGGAGGCCGACCACCTCGCGGACCGCATCAGCGTGATCGACCACGGTCGGGTCGTCGCCGAGGGCCGCGCCGACGAGCTCAAGCGCCGCACCGGCAGCCAGACCCTGCTGGTGCGGCCGAGCGATCCCGCCGACGCCGCCGAGGTGCGGCGGAT
>NZ_JAFRFW010000332.1:0-3197 GCF_017434145.1 Saccharopolyspora sp.
CTGATCGGGATCGTGTCCTGGGGCAACGGTTGCGCCCGGCCCGGCCAACCAGGGGTTTACACCCGCGTGGCCAGCTACTACGACGAGGTGCAGGCGCAGTTGAGCTGATCCGGGTTCAGCCGGAGCAGGGCCGGGGCGCGCGCCGGGCGCCCCGGCCTTCGCATGTTCCGGGGCGGTGCCTGAGAAATCGGCCGGAAGCGGCTCAGCTCGCGACGAGGCCGACCGAGATGGTCAGGAACGCGGCCGCGCTGACCATGTCCAGCGAGCGCGCCACCCGCGGATGCCGCAGCCGGTCGGCGATCCGCGCGGCGGCCAGCACGACGGTGATCTCCCAGATCGCGGCCACCACCAGGAACACCGCGCCGAGCATGATCAGTTGCAGCGTCGGCGCGGTGGCGCCGCCCACGAACTGCGGCAGGAACGCGAGGCTGAACAGCAGCATCTTGGGGTTCGTGATGTTGCTCAGCAGCCCCTGCAGGTACGGCCGCCGCACCGGGGCGCCGCCGCCGAGTTCTTCGCCGCTTCGCTTCCGCGTCAGCCACAGCCCGCGCACGATCGTCGCCGCCAGGTAAACGAGGTACGCCGCGCCCGCCCATTTCAGCGTGGACAGCACCGCCGGGTTGCTCGTGATCAGCGCGCCGAGCCCGCAGATCACCAGCGCGACCTGCGCGATGCTGCCGCTGTGGATGCCGGCCAGCGCCCGCAGCCCGGCTCCGGTGCCCTGCCGCAGCGAGGTCCGCAGCAGCAGGAACGCGTCCACACCGGGCGTGAGCACTACTACTGCACTGGCGAGCAGGAACGCAGGCAGCGTCGTGAAGTCCAGCATGGCGGGTTCGCTCCTCCTACTCGGGCGCGCGAAGGCACGGCGGGCCGCGCGGCCGCCGGGCAAGATTCACCGGATCGTGGGTGATCTCTGGAGTCCGCATCGTCGCGGTCTCCGGATCAACGAAATGAGTGGCTGGATGAACGGTGGATGAAGAGCTTGATCGACGTTCTTTTTCCTGCCGATGACCATACTAACGAAAAATTTTGCCGTCTGGATGTGAGTTCAGCCTCCTGACCTCTATGTGACCGGGCCGCTACGGTGTGCCGCCGTAGATCCCCGCGACCATGGAGGCCGACGTGTTCAACGGCAGCGCTCGCAAGTTCCGGCTCCCGCTGCGAAGGCTGTTCGCGGGGTGCTCCGCGGGAGCCGCTGCCGTGGCGCTGATGAGTCCGGTCGCGTCCGCCGAAACACCCGGCGGCGGCAAGGAACGCGTCGTCGGCGGGGAGGGCACCGGGATCGAGGCCGCGCCTTGGGCGGTCGCGCTGACCGACCCGGACGGCAACCAGTTCTGCGGCGGGACGCTGGTCGCCCCGGACAAGGTCGTCACCGCCGCGCACTGCACCTTCGACACCGCCACCGCGCAGCCGCGCGCCGTGGGAGAGCTGCGCGCGGTGACCGGGCGGGAAGATCTGCGCACCTCCGCCGGGACGGTTTCGGAAGTTCGCGAAGTCTGGGTGCACCCCGAGTTCCGGGACGTCGGCCACGGCCACGACGTCGCCGTGCTGACCCTGACCGCTCCGGCGCCGCAGCCGCCGCTGCCGATGGCCGGGGCCGGAGAAGTCGAGCCCTACCGGCCCGGAACTCCGGCCCGCGTCTACGGCTGGGGCCGCACCACCGAGTACGGGTCCACTTCGGACACACTGCGCTCCGCCGACGTGCCGATCAACAGCGACGAGCAGTGCCGCAACACCTACCCGGAATACGACGGCACGACCATGGTCTGCGCCGGACTCCCCGAAGGCGGCCGGGACGCGTGCACCGGCGACTCCGGTGGCCCGCTGGTCGCCGAAGGCAGGCTGGTGGGAGTCGTCTCCTACGGCGCGGGATGCGGGCGCCCCGGCGCCCCCGGCGTCTACGCCCGGATTTCCGGTGTCGCCGCCGAGATGGCCCCGCAGCTGTGACGACGACAGTGGCGTTTACTACTTCGCCGCAGGTGAATGCGGGTCGCGCGGCCCGCGTGTGATATCCCGGAGTGGTGACGCTGCAACCGCTTGCCACCGCTGTGCAACGCGCCTACACGGCCGACCTCGACGCCGAGGACTTCTACAGACTGCTGCGCCTGCGGGTGGACGTGTTCGTGGTCGAGCAGCAATGCCCCTACGCCGAGCTCGACGGCCGAGACTTGGACAGCCGCACCCGGCACTTCTGGATCGACTCGGCCGACGGCTACGTGCTCGGCTACCTGCGGCTGCTGGAGGACGCCGGCGGCGGTTTCCGGATCGGCCGGGTGGCCACCGCGAAGAACGCCCGGGGGATGGGGCTCGGCGCGAAGCTGATGCGCGCGGCGCTCGCCGAGGTGCGCAGTTCGCCCGCGGTGCTCTCGGCGCAGACCCGGGTGCTGGAGTTCTACCGCCCGTTCGGCTTCGAGCCCTCCGGTGAGGAGTACCTCGAAGACGGCATCGCGCACATCGACATGTTGCGCTGCCCGGCGTGATCGCTGCCGCAGCGAGGTTCCTCGGCATCGGCTGATCTGCGACGATGCTCGCTGGTCCCAGCCAGGGCAGGTCAGGAAGCCGGTGCGAGTCCGGCACGGTCGGCGCCACTGTGACCGGGGAGCGGGTCCCCTTCGCGAGCCACCGGGACGCCTGGGAAGGCCGGGGAAGTTCCGCGCGGATCCGGGAGTCAGGACACTGCCTCGCCCCGGCACAGCCGACATCGGGGCGTCCGAGACCCGAGGAAGGAACTCCTGGCATGACTGCTCCCGCGAGGGCGCGCTTCCCGTTCTCCGCCGTGGTCGGGCACGACGACCTGCGGCTGGCTCTGCTGCTCAACGCGGTGCACCCGCGCATCGGCGGCGTGCTGGTGCGCGGCGAGAAGGGCACCGCGAAGTCCACTGTGGTCCGTGCGCTGGCTGCGCTGCTGCCCGCGCTGGACGTGGTCCCGGACTGCCGGTTCGGCTGCTCCCCGCAGCAACCCGACCCGGAGTGCCCGGACGGCCCGCACGCGGCGACGGCCGCCGAGCAACGGCCCGCCGAGCTGGTGGAACTGCCGGTCGGGGCCACCGAGGACCGCCTGGTGGGGTCGCTGGACTTGGAGAAGGCGCTGACCGAGGGAGTCCGGGCCTACCAACCGGGTCTGCTGGCCGCCGCGCACCGCGGAGTGCTCTACGTCGACGAGGTCAACCTGCTGCACGACCACATGGTGGACCTGC
>NZ_JAFRFW010000333.1:0-2831 GCF_017434145.1 Saccharopolyspora sp.
AATGATGCAACAGCATCCAAGGAAGAAAGAAGCAAGGCAAGTGAACTTGAAGCAAGAACTCTTAGGCAAGCAAGGAGGGCTGGCGTTGGCACTGCGCGAATCCCCGCTGCTGGCGCGCTACCCGGTGCCCGCGGACGCCGGCGGCGACCCCGATGCGGCCGCCGGAGCGCAGTGACCATTGCGGACCCATCGACCGTCCACTGCGGACCAACGATCGTCCGGACAGGAACCGATCGTCCGGCAAGGAACCAACGACCGCGAGGAGCCGGCGTGCCGCGCAACATGCTGTTCTTGATGACCGACCAGCACCGCACCGACACCTTGGGCTGCTACGGCAACCCGCGGGCGCACACCCCGAACCTGGACGCGCTGGCAGCCGACGGCACCCGGTTCGGCAACTTCTTCACCCCCACCGCGATCTGCACGCCCGCCCGCGCGAGCCTGCTGACCGGCTACGCGCCGTTCCGGCACAAGCTGCTGGCCAACTACGAGCGCAACGTGGGCTACCTGGAGGACCTCTCCCCCGGCCAGTTCACCTTCGCCGAACGGCTCGCCGAGCGCGGCTACAACCTGGGGCTGCTGGGCAAGTGGCACGGCGGGGTGCAGCGCTCGGCGGCGGACTACGGTTTCCAGGGGCCGGACCTGCAAGGCTGGCACAACCCCGTGGACCACCCGGACTACCTGTCCTATTTGGACGAGCACGGGCTGCCGCCCTACTCGATCCGCGACGAGGTGCGCGGCACCGCGCCCAACGGCAACCCCGGCAACCTGCTGGCCGCGCGGCTGGACCAGCCGGTGGAGGCGACGTTCGAGCACTACCTGGCGACCCGGACGATCGAGATGCTGCAGCGGTTCGCAGCCGCGGAGTCCCACGACGGCACACCGTTCTTCCTGGCCACGCACTTCTTCGGCCCGCACCTGCCGTACCTGCTGCCGGACTCCTACTACGACATGTTCGACCCGGACGAGATCGAACTGCCCGCATCGGTGCAGGAGACCTTCGAGGGCAAGCCGCCGGTGCAGCGCAACTACAGCGACCACTGGGCGTTCGACACGATGCCCGCCGAGGTCAGCCGCAAGCTCATCGCCGTGTACTGGGGCTACGTGACGCTCATCGACGAGCAGATCGGGCGGATCCGGCGGGCGCTGGACGAGCTGGGCCTCGCCGAGGAGACCTCGATCTTCTTCACCGCCGACCACGGCGAGTTCACCGGCTCGCACCGGCTGCACGACAAGGGCCCGGCGATGTACGACGACATCTACCGCATTCCGGGGCTGCTGCGGGTCCCCGGCGAGCCTGCCGGGCAGGTGCGCGACGAGTTCGCCGGGCTCACCGATCTCACCGCCACCATCCTCGACCTCGCCGGCGAGGATCCCGCGCCCGCGGTCGACGGCCGCAGCCTGCTGCCGCTGGTGCGCGGCGAGGACGTGGCGTGGCGGCAGGAGCTGGTGGCCGAGTACCACGGCCACCACTTCCCGTACCCGCAGCGGATGCTGCGGGACGAGCGCTACAAGCTGGTGGTCAACCCGGAATCCCGCAACGAGCTCTACGACCTGCGCACCGATCCGGACGAGCTGCACAACCGCTACGAGCAACCGGAGCTGCGCTCGGTGCGGGACGCGATGCTGCACCGCCTCTACGTGCTGCTGCGCGAGCGCGGCGACAACTTCTACCACTGGATGACCAGCATGTACCCGGTCGGCGAGCTGGACCACGACCCCACGCTGAGTTCGTTCTGACGGGCGTGACCTTCCGCCGGGCCGGGTAAGCGGGCGGCGGGGAGGAGGCGCCGATGGTGATGGCCGAACGGACCGTGGTCGCGGGCGTCGACGGTTCCGAAGCGTCCGCCCGCGCCGCGATGTGGGCGGCCGACGACGCAGCCCGCCAGCCCGCGTCGATGCAGCTGGTGCTGGCCTACAGCGCGGCCAGGCATCAGCGGGATGCCGAGCGGCTGGTGCGCGAGCTGGCCGGTCGCTGCCGGGCCGACCAGCCGGGCCTGCACGTCGGGAACGAGGCGGTGCCGCGCGACCCGGCCGACGAGCTGCTGGAGCGGTCGGCCACGGCTTCGACGGTGGTCGTGGGCTCGCGCGGGCACGGCGCCATCCGGGACGTGCTGCTCGGTTCGGTGAGCGCGGCGGTGGCCACGCAGGCCCGCTGCCCGGTGGTCGTGGTCCGCGGACAAGTGGTCTCCGGCGCCGTGGTGGTCGGCATCGGTCCGTTCAGGTCCAGCGCGCCTGCCGTGGAGTTCGCCTTCGCCGCGGCCCAGCGGCACGCGACGGAAGTCCTCGCGGTGCAGGCGATCCCGGACGCCTACCTGCTACCGGGCGTCGCGCTCGACGAGCGCCGCCAAGAGGTCCAGGAGCAAGCCGAATCCCGGGTCGCCGAACTGCTCGACGACTGCGCCGGGCGCTATCCGGACGTGCCGGTTCGGCGGGTCACCACCGACCAGCACCCCGTGGAGGCGTTGTGCGAGCAGGCCCAGCACGGCCGGATGGTGGTCGTCGGCCGGCGCGAGCGGAGTTCGGCGGTCACGCGGCTCGGATCGACCGCGCTGGGCACGTTGCACCACTCGCCCTGCCCGGTCGCGGTGGTGCCGCAGGAAGTCGCGCAGTAGCGGGCGGGTGCGGTTCGGGGCGTCAGTCGGTGACGGGCGCAGGCTGCGCGGGCGGTGACTCGACGTACCGGCGAGCCGCGGCGACTGCACCGCCCGCGGCACCGGAGGTGTCCACCTCGACCGCTTCCGGCCAGTGTGCGAACCGGCTGCGCATCTCGTCGGCGACCGCCCCGGTGGCTTCCGACGGGTCGTCCCGGCGCGCGTCGATCCGCTGCC